>JBAJNM010000003.1 GCA_036881865.1 Parvularculales bacterium
AAGACAATCACGATAACGGTGAGGGAGGGCCGGAGGGCGCTTTCCGAAACGGTGCAGGTAGGCTATAGTCAAGCCAACGAGTAACCGGAACAAGAATTAGAAGCCAGAGCAAATTAGGGAGACACTTTTCATGACCATAAAAATAGGTGACAAGGTTCCGGAATCTACATTGATGACCATGACAGATGAAGGGCCACGACCTGTTAGGACAGCAGATTTGTTTGGTGGCAAAAAAGTTGTATTGTTTGCCTTACCGGGAGCATTTACACCGACGTGTTCTAATCAGCACGCGCCTGGATTTATTCGTCATGCTGCTGATATCAAGGCCAGAGGCGTTGATACTATTGCATGTCTTTCTGTTAATGATGCATTTGTTATGGGGGCTTGGGGAGACCAGCTGGGTGCGGACAATAAGGTCATGATGCTAGCGGATGGTAATGGTGATTTTACCAAATCCTTAGGGCTTGATTTTGATGGCAGCAGTTTTGGCATGGGAGTGCGCTCCCAGCGCTATGCCATGCTTGTAGAAGATGGTGTGATGAAAACTTTGCATCTGGAGCCTAACCCCGGAGAGGCCCATGCCAGTGGTGCAGAGGCCATGTTGGAGGCGCTTGGTTAAAAACTTATTTGGACTCCTCCATAAAAGGCTCCATAGCCTGATGCGCCAAACTATCGGCGCGTTCATTACCAGGGTCACCTGTATGCCCCCGCACCCAACGCCAATCTACATCGTGGGGGGCTAGGGCAGCCTCTAGCCTCTGCCATAAATCTTTATTCTTCACAGGCTTTTTAGAGGCTGTGCGCCAATTATTGTGCTTCCAATTTGTAATCCAGCGGGTGATACCGTTACGGAGATACTCAGAATCAGTTACCAAAATTACTGCACAGGGATGCTTCAAGGTCTCCAAACCACAAATTGCTGCCATGAGTTCCATGCGATTATTAGTGGTTTCT
Source organism: Parvularculales bacterium (assembly GCA_036881865.1). Taxonomy (NCBI): domain Bacteria; kingdom Pseudomonadati; phylum Pseudomonadota; class Alphaproteobacteria; order Parvularculales; species Parvularculales bacterium. Next base: position 955 of record JBAJNM010000003.1, read on the forward strand.
TTCTCACCTCCTGAAAGTTCTCTACAGTGCTTTTTGTGCTCCATCACAACACCCCACCCCCCGGGACCTGGATTACCAGAACACGCCCCATCCGTATGCATAATAACATCTGTCATGGGTCTAGACCATAGGCCGTAATGCTCTCAACTCGGCGATGAAAGCGCACTCGGGCGAGATAATCCAGAGGGTCTTTCGGTTTTACCAAAGCAGTTTCACCAATATCACCCAATATCCAATCATAAAGCCGTGTTAAGAGAAAGCGCATAGCGCTTCCTCGACACAATATGGGTAACGCTTTTCGTTCGCAATCTTCAAGAGGGCGGCGTTCTTGATAACCAGAAAGCAATGCCCGTGCACAGTCAGCATTGAATTCGTAGTTATCCTCAAAGCACCATGCATTGATGCAGATGGCAATATCGTAGGCCAGAAAATCGTTACAGGCGAAATAAAAATCAATAACGCCTGATAATACACCCTGAGTGAAAAATGCATTATCTGGAAACAAATCCCCATGAATAACCCCATGGGGTAAATTACTGGGCCAACAGGTGGTAATGTAGTTTAGTTCTTTGTACAGTTCTACCGTTAGATGAGGTTTGATATGATCAACATTTCCAACCGCTTCTAGCAAGGATTGCAAGATATGAAGGTTAAGGGTGTTCTCACGTTGTAGAGAAAAATTCTGACCTTCATCATGAATACAAGCAAGAACCTTACCCACCTGTTGACAGTGTTCAGGGCGCGGATGGCGCACCCACAGACCATCAAGGAAACTCACTAAGGCTGCCGCTCGTCCCTCCAAGTGACCCCAAACATCTCCGTGACGGTTTCCTATAGGTGTCGGGCAATGGATACCTCGCTCTGATAAATGGTTCATCAAGGAGAGAAAAAAAGGTAAATCCTTCTCCTGTACCCGTTTTTCATATAGGGTCAGAATATAAGACTTCTGATCGGTCCGTAGCAGATAGTTTGAGTTCTCAATCCCCTCGGTAATGCCCTTGAAGGATAACAATGCGCCTATATCATAATCCGCTAGAAACTGCACCAGTGTCTCATTACTTACTTCAGTGTATACGGCCATCAGCGTCAACCTGTTGGGTTAGGATAGAGGGGAGTTTAAAGCGCATGGTTTCTTCAGTGATTTGTTGTTCGTCAATGTTTATCACGAACCATTCGCGCAATTTTTGAATGATATCTGTAACAATAATTTCTGGTGTTGAAGCCCCTGAGGTAAGACCGATGCGTTTAACATTTTTGAACCAATCTTGGTTAAGGTTGGTCTCATCTTGAACAAGGTATGTGCTAGTGCATCCCGCCTGTAGTGCTACATCTACCAGACGCTGAGCATTGGATGAGTTAGAGGATCCCGCCACCACAAAAACGTCCACCTGAGGGGCAATATGTTTAACGGCATTTTGCCGGTTGGAGGTGGCGTAGCAAATATCCTCTCGTCGTGGTCCGGCGATATGGGGAAAGCGTTGCTGCAGAGCGTCAATAATGACGGCAGTGTCATCCACTGACAGAGTAGTTTGAGTGATATAGGCTAGAGAGTCGGAAGCTTTAAAAGGCAACTGTGCTACAGTAGTACTCTCTTCAATCAGGGTTATGGCACCTTCGGGGAGATGACCAACGGTTCCGATGACTTCGGGATGTCCAGCGTGGCCAATTAAAATCACATGGCGGCCCGCCTCGTGATGACGCATAGCTTCCATGTGTACTTTGAACACCAACGGGCAGGTAGCATCTACAAAGAATAATCCGCGGGCGCGGGCTTCTTCTGGCACAGACTTAGGCACGCCATGGGCTGAAAATACCACCCGCCCTCCGTCGGGGACTTCATTTAGAGTATCCACAAAGACCGCACCATGTTCTGCCAACCGATTGACAACATGGCGGTTATGCACAATCTCATGGCGCACATAAATAGGAGCACCGTAGCGTTGCAAGGCGATTGCCACAATCTGGATGGCGCGGTCTACACCGGCGCAAAAACCCCGTGGTGCCGCCAATATAATTGTGAGAGGAGGTTTGCTATCAGGGGTAGAAGATAAGGGAGAAGAGCTATTTAAGGGCATGGATTTGGGGCAGGTTATCTCGTTTGTACGCATTATAAGCCATTTGGCTACGTTCGTCTCATCTGTGGCGTGTGGGCACTAGAATGAAATTGACATGAGCGAAAACGGCTATAATATTGGCGGGTCGCATGGACTCTTCACGGGAGAGAGTAGCGTAGGCTCTTCTAAGGGCCTGATGTAGCCGCCGAAGGAGCAACCGCCCCGGAAACTCTCAGGCATCCGGACCGTGTTGGGAATGTGGCGCTCTGGAAAGCGAGTCGGTATTCATCGGCTTCACCGACGGGGTAAGCGGAGCGCTTGAGAGCGCTCTCGTCAGTCTCTCAGGTTCCACGACAGAGGGGGCACGGAGGCAGGTGATTGCATAATTGCCTGACTGGACGAGCACCTGTTCGCATGGATTTGTGTGGAGATATGCTAATAATGAGTGAGCAACATGCGATATACAAAAGAATAGGACCTCAACCTACTGAGATTCAACCAGTTGTTGATGTTGCCGATTTGAAGCGTACACCGCTTCATGGCCTTCATTGTGCTTTGGGAGCTTCTATGGCGCCGTTTGCTGGTTATGATATGCCAGTGCATTATCCTATGGGTGTTATGGAGGAGCATATACATACTCGCAGACGGGCGGGGTTGTTTGATATCTCTCACATGGGGCAAGTGCGGTTGGTAGCCTCTGGCGCTGACCATCTCATGGAGCAGATAACGCCGGGAGATATTGTGGGGCTTGCACCAGGCCGTTTACGCTATACGTTTTTGATGAAGGAAAATGGTGGAATTTATGATGATTTGATGGTAACGCGTCCGGAGGTCACCGATAGTGCGTCAAGTGACACACTCTATCTTGTACTCAATGCTGCGTTTCAGGAGAAAGACGTGGTCATTATGGAGCATGCTTTTTCTGACGTAGAGGGAGTAGCACTTATCAAGGAGGATGACCGCGCTCTTTTGGCTTTGCAGGGGCCAGAGGCCGTTGATGTGCTAGCAACCCTTATGGGTGCGCCGTCTTTGAAAACGATGCCGTTTATGTCTGTTCAGGATGTTGTATGGCAGGGGGTGAGTTATCGCGTTAGTCGATGTGGGTATACGGGGGAAGATGGTTTTGAGATTTCTGTAGTCTCTAATAGGGCGGAATCTTTGGCTCGCTCTTTATTGGCCCATGAGGCTGTAGAGCCGATTGGTTTGGGAGCACGAGATTCATTGCGTCTGGAGGCAGGCTTGTGTCTCTCGGGTCAGGATATTGACGAAAATACAAGCCCTGTAGAGGCCGGTTTAATGCGATTTGTGCCTAAACGGCGGCGGGAGGAGGGTAACTATCTAGGTGCGGAGATTATACACCAACAATTAGAGAAAGGTGTTAGATGGCATCGTGTTGGTATTGTGCCAGAGGGGCGTGCTCCGGCGCGATCAGGTGTTGTCATCATAGGATCAGGTGAAGAGGACATTGGAGTGGTGTCAAGCGGCGGCTTTGGCCCCAGCGTTGGTCGCCCTGTTGCCATGGGATATGTTCTGGATGGTTGGCAGAAGGTAGGGACAGCCGTTCGGTTGATAGTGCGAGATAAAGCGCGAGCAGGGCATATCGTGGATATGCCGTTTATTGAACCCAATTATTATCGGGGCAAGAAGTAAATTCTTACACGCAAAAAAATTCTAAGAGAAATGAGGTGCGATTATGAGTAACGAAAAGTATACCAATCAACATGAGTGGGTGCGTGTTGAGGGAGATACTGTAATTGTTGGTATATCTGATTATGCTCAAAAAAAATTGGGCGATGTGGTTTATGTTGAACTTCCGGAAGTAGGACGACGTTTCTCTGGCGGAGAGGAAGCAGTGGTCATTGAATCCGTGAAAGCCGCAAGTGAAATCTATGCACCGGTTTCTGGTGAGGTGATTGCCATCAACGATGCGTTGGAAGAAAACCCAGCTATAATTAACGAGGAAGCACAAGGTGCGGGCTGGATATTCAAATTATGCCTTGAGGATAGTAGCGAGGTGAACTCTTTGATGGACCAAGCAGCTTATGATGATTTCTTAGCTGGTCTTGAATAATGCGTTATCTGCCCCATACAAATGCTGATCGCAGGGATATGTTGGATGTTATTGGTGTATCTTCTGTGGATGATTTGTTTGTTGATGTACCACCAGAGGCACATCTTGAAGAGCTTGTTGACCTACCTCATGCTATGAGTGAGTTGGAGGTTGAGCGTGTTTTGGGCCAGCTAGCCGACCGCAATATATCAGCGCGGAATTGGCCGTTTTTTATTGGCGGGGGAGCTTATTTTCACCATATACCTGCCAGTGTTGACCATCTGATTCAGCGTTCTGAATTTTTGACCGCTTACACACCCTATCAGCCAGAAATTGCTCAGGGTACTTTGCACTATCTGTTTGAGTTTCAAACCCAAGTCGCCATGATTACCGGCATGGAGGTAGCAAATGCATCCATGTATGATGGCTCTACGGCCTGTAGCGAGGCTGTGCTGATGGCCCACCGCGTAACCCGCCGTCCCAAGGCAGTGCTGTCGGGCGGATTACACCCTCATTACCGGGCTGTTTGTGAAACCCTTTCTCGTTTTAGCGGTCATACGATTGTAAGTGCTGATTGCCATGGTGTTGCAGAAGATGTAACGGCTCTTGCTAATCTAGTCGACGATGAAACAGCCTGCGTTGTTGTGCAAACTCCCAATGTGTTTGGCAGTTTGACGAATTTATCGAACCTAGCAGAATCCGCTCACGAAAAAGGCGCTTTGCTGATTGCCGTAATCCCTGAAATTATCTCTTTGGGATTGGTGAAGCCTCCTGGAGATATGGGGGCGGATATTGTTGTAGGCGAGGGTCAATCTGTAGGGAATAGCCTTCAGTTCGGTGGTCCTTACCTTGGTTTGTTTGCTACCAAAGGGCGTTTTGTTCGCCAGATGCCGGGTCGTCTATGTGGTCAGACTGTTGATGAAGAGGGTAAGCGTGGGTTTGTGCTAACACTCTCGGCCCGTGAGCAGCATATTCGTCGAGAGCGGGCCACAAGCAATATTTGCACAAACTCGGGTTTGTGTTGCTTAGCTTTCACCATTCATATGGCTCTTCTGGGAGAAATCGGATTTAAGCGTCTTGCAGCCGTTAATCATGCACGGGCTGTTCATTTAGCAGACTGTTTGGCGGAGGTACCTGATGTTGAAGTCTTGACAGATAGTTTTTTCAACGAGTTCACTCTAAGAGTGCCCGGGGATGGAGCGCAGATTATTGAAGCACTGGTTGGTATGCAAATTTTTGGGGGTATTCCTGGAGAAAGATTGTTTCCAGGGGCGCTTGCGTGTAAGGATAAAATTATAGTGGCTGCAACCGAAATGAACAGCGATGAAGATTGTGAAATTTATGCCGATAGATTGCGCTCCGTGCTTCAAGTCAATCAACAAGAAAGAGCCGCTCATGGTTGAGGGTATATTGTCACTCCCTAAAACATTTACGGGTAATCGGGCGTTGATGTTGGAGGAGCCCCTTATTTTTGAACGTCAATCCAGCGGGGGCGGCGTGGATATTGATGACAAAGTGCTAGACGGGAAAACCACCCGTTTGGGTGAGCTTGAGCGCGAGGATAATATTGGTTTGCCAGATTTATCAGAGCCGGATGTGGTGCGTCATTTTGTACGCCTCAGTCAGAAAAATTACGCCATTGATAGTGGTATTTTTCCCCTTGGGTCATGCACGATGAAGCACAATCCACGCCTTAACGAAAAAATGGCGCGATTGGACGGTTTTGCTGATATTCATCCTTTACAACCCACCTCTACGGTTTCCGGTGCATTGGCATTGATGGACATGTTAGCCCATTGGTTGAAAACACTAACTGGTATGCCGGGTATTGCTTTATCGCCTAAGGCAGGAGCACACGGTGAACTATGCGGTTTGATGACAATCGGCTCGGCGTTGGAGGCACGTGGCGAGCGCTCTTCGCGCACTCGAGTTTTAGTGGCTGATTCAGCTCATGGCACCAACCCGGCCACGGCAGCTCTTCTGGGCTTTGATGTTACTGCCATCCCAACCACCCCCGATGGGCGGATGGATGTTGAGGCATTCGGGGCAGAAGTAGATAAGAGTGTAGCCGCCGTTATGTTGACTAATCCCAATACATGCGGATTGTTTGAGCGGGATTGCAAGCGCATCGCGGATGATATACATGAAATCGGGGGATATTTTTATTGTGATGGAGCTAATTTTAACGCTATGATTGGTAAGGTGCGGCCCAGCGATTTGGGGGTAGATGCTATGCACCTTAATCTGCACAAGTCTTGCTCTACTCCTCATGGCGGTGGCGGGCCGGGATCGGGGCCGGTAGTCTTTTCAGAGGCGTTAACTCCCTATATTCCGGTACCTTTTGTGATACGAGACAACAACGGATATAAGCTTGTGGAGCAAATAGAAGACGCAGGGGAATCTATGCCCTTTGGCCGTCTTGCAGGATTTCACGGCCAAATGGGCATGTTTGTGCGGGCTATGGCATGGTTGATGAGCCACGGGGCCGATGGTTTGCGTCAAGTAGCAGAAGATGCTGTTTTGAACGCGAACTATATTATGAGCCGCTTACAAGATGTTATGACTACGCCCTTTGAGGGGCCATGCATGCATGAGGCCATATTTGATGATCGTTTTTTGAAAGCCTACGATATAGAAACCCTAGATTTTGCTAAAGCTATGATTGATGAAGGTTATCATCCTATGACGATTTATTTTCCCCTAACGGTGTCTGGTGCAATGTTGGTGGAGCCAACAGAAAGTGAGTCGCGTGCGTCTCTTGATTTGTTTATTGATACAATGCGTCACTTGGCCTCTATTGTACAATCTGGAAAGAAGGATTTATTCACCAAAGCTCCAGTTTATGCTCCACGACGGCGTTTGGATGATACGGCGGCGGCACGCAATCCAGTCTTGAGATGGCATAAACGCTTGTAATGCTTAAAAGAGCTTGTAATACGTGAAATTAACGCAGTGCGCTACGTAGTTCCTGAGCGCCTTCGTTAATGTAAGCATCGGTTTGGTCAGAAGACATTTTTTTTTCGACTATGTCTTTGGTGGCATCAATGGTGGTGGAGGCCACTAGAGCATGAATATCAGCCAAAGCATGTCGCTCTGCTTGCTTGATTTTATCTTCGGCCATTTTGGTACGCCTCTCCATACGTTGAATCATGGCACTGCGTATTTCCATAGCTAACCGTTCAGCCTCTGCGTGGGCTTGCTCTAATATGTTGTTTATTTCTTTGGTTTCATCTTGTTGGCGACGTTGATGTTGGGCCAGTATCCTCTGTGCCTCTTCTCGCAGTTTCTGCGCTTCTTCAAGTTCGTGGGCAATGGCAGCACTACGATCATCAAGGGCCGATATAACCCTCGCAGGAACTTTGAAGTAAAACACAAGGCCAACAAATCCAAGAAAGCTAATTAGAACCCAAAAGTCAGCATTAAACAGTGCCACGAGACATATCCTCCGAATTGCGTTCTAATGCTCCTTCAACGGCAGATATCAATCTTTGGCTGTCGGGCGAGTGGCCCATAATTTGCTTTACAATGTTTGAGGTAGCTTCTAATGTAATACTCCGCACGTGTTGTAGGGCTTTCGTGTGGCTTGCTGTAATGTGCACTTCTGCGGTCGCAATTTTTTTGGCTAGTTCCGTTTCAATGCGAAGTCGGTGAGTTTCTGTTTCACTGTGTAACTGTTCTCGTGTCTCCCGTGCTATAATGTGGGTGCGTCTGCGGGCCTCATCAAGAGCTATCTCATACTGTTGCACAACTTCATCAGCTTGACGGCGTAGTTGAACCGCCTGATCAAGGTTGTCTGCAATTTTATCTCGCCGCTCTTCAATGGCTGTTGCAATACGTGGCAGAGCAACACGTGCCATAATCAGATAAAGCAGGCCAAAACTGATGGCGAGCCAAATGAGCTGGGGTGTATAAGTGGAAAAATCTAGCTGTGGCATGAGATACCCTTGTTAGATGACGAACAGTAGAATGAGCGCTACCACAAGACCGAAGAGACCAGTTGCCTCCGTTAGAGCAAAGCCTAACAGAAGGTTGGGGAATTGTGCTTGTGCTGCAGAAGGGTTACGCAAGGCACCACTGAGGTAGTTACCAAATATAGTGCCGATGCCCACGCCTGCGCCTGCAAGGGCCACACACGCAATACCTGCGCCGATTAATTTTGCTGCTTCTGGTTCCATTTGAGTTTCCTTAGTTTTTAGAAGTTAAGGGCTAGGGTGCCCGTTTTGTTGTAGGTTAGTGCATGTGCAATGCATCATTGAGATAAATGCAGGTGAGAATAGCAAAGACGTAGGCTTGAAGGAAGGCGATTAAAATCTCAAGTCCGGTGAAGGCTACCATAAAGCCCAAGGGTAGCCATCCTCCCAACAGGCCCATGGCGACAACGAAGCCTGCAAATACTTTCAGCATTGTGTGTCCGGCCATGACATTGGCGAATAGTCGCACGGACAGGCTAATGGGACGTGTGAGATATGAGATGACTTCAATAACCACCAGCAGGGGTAATAGGGCTACAGGGACTCCTTTAGGTACGAAGAACTCCAAGAATCGTATGCCATGGCGAGCAAACCCAATGACAGTTACGCCGATGAAGATAAAGGCGGCAAGGGCGAAGGTGACAACAATATGGCTTGTTACGGTGAAGGAGTAGGGCAGCATGCCTAGCATGTTTGAAAACAGGATGAACATGAAAAGCGTGTAGATAAAGGGAAAGTAGCGTTGTCCCTCATGGCCCACATTTTGGCGCAGCATATTGGCAATGAATTCGTAGGATAATTCAGCAACCGATTGTAGTCGTCCGGGAACAAAAGAGCGTCCCCGCATAGCTGAGATGGTAAATAGGCTCACGAGCCCTGTGACCAGCAACATCCACAGGCTGGAATTGGTGAAGGAAGCATCAAGAGAGCCAATTTCTATGGGGATAATCCGGTGGACTTCAAATTGATGCATGGGGTCAACATCAAATCCACCCATATCTTTTTGTAAGATATTCGGGGATATAGCTGTTTGTTGTGCTGTGTCTGACATTTAGAGTCCCCTTCTTGGTTTATTGGGGATGGCATTTTTTACAGAGTCTACAGCATCTTGTTGTGAGTCTTTACTGAGTTCTTGATTGACTTCTCGTGCAGTGCGCATGACATTAAGAATTCCGGCAACGACTCCAAGAAAAAAAAAGATCATAATAAGAAGGGGTGCAGTGTTAAGCCATCTGTCCAAAAACCACCCGATGGCTGTACCAACAACGGGTCCAGCTACCAGTTCGCTACTAAGCCGAAAGGCTGTCCCTACAGCGCGTCTTGATGCAGGGGGGCGTACGTCAGCAGATTTTACTCTCTGTGCTCCTTGGGTGTTCAAGGCGCTGTGCAGGCGATTGTCAAAATCGGAGTTATCTACTCCTGACGGATTATCCATTTCCGGGTTGCGTGTTTCCGGCATGATGACAGATTATCTGTTTGGTTGCGGTTTACTTTTGCGATATCCCCGAATCTTTAATGTGTCCCCGGAAATCGCCCTAAACCCTAGTGTCATTTCCGGATTCTGTCAAGGGGTAGAAAAGAACAAGGGGGAGATAAACAGGTCCTTTGAGTCTTATCCAGTTTCTAAAAACTGCTCGGCGATATTAAGGTCAACTGAGACCAACTGGCTTACTCCACGCTCCTGCATAGTGACTCCAAACAGTCTGGATGTCCGTGCCATAGTCAAAGGATGATGGGTAACAACAAGAAATCGCGTGGGGGTGCGCTCTACCATTTGGTTTATCAAAGTGCAAAAACGTTCAACATTAGCATCATCAAGGGCAGCATCGGCCTCGTCCAAAACACAGATTGGCGACGGATTGGTCAAAAAGACAGCAAAAATCAGCGCTAGCGCTGTTAAACTCTGCTCTCCACCCGATAGCAATGAGAGAGATTGCAATCGCTTGCCCGGTGGCCGTGCCATAATTTCAAGACCGGCCTCGAGGGGGTCGTCAGACTCAACTAACTCTAGCCGTGCTACTCCGCCACTAAATAAGTGAGAAAATAAGTGCTGGAAGTTTTCATTGACCTCATCAAATGCTGCCAAAAGTCTCATCCGACTTTCTCTGTTCAGCCGGTTAATACCCTTGCGCAAACTACTTATAGCTTCCTCAAGGTCGGTGCGTTCTGTGGTAAGGGTGGTGAGTTGCTCTGACAAGGCTTCGGTTTCTTCATCAGCGCGTAAGTTTACTCCACCTAGATTTTCTCGCTCCCGTTTAAGGCGTTCCAAACGCGCTTCTGCCTGCTCGATAGAAGGTAGCCTTTCGTTTGTCTTAACGCCCCCTGCCGTTAACAGAGATTCCGGTTGACAGCTAAGGCTTTCCTGAATGCGCAGAGTTATTTCGTTGACCCGTTCTTTTGCCCCTTCAACGAGCGCTCCCTCTCGTGCCCGTTCTTCTCTAGTCACGCTGAGGGTATTGGCGGTTTCTTTGGCGCGGGCATCGGATGCGGCGCGATTTTTTTCAGCAATGGCTAACTTATCCGCGATTTCCCGCCGATTCACTTCTGCAATTTCTGTTTGCTCTATAAGACGTTCGCGACGCTCAGTGATTTCTTGTGGGACAGATTTCACTTGCTCTTGAGTGCGCTGGCTTTCCTCAAGGCGAGTTTGAAGAATATCCCTGTGCTGGATTGCATCAGAAAGTCGCCGTTCCCATATCTCCATATTGCGAGCCAACCCCGCCTGTTGCTCAGTGTGACGGTTTGCCTGATGGTGCAAAATATCATGAGATCCTTGTGCCTCTGTTAGGGCCTGACGGCGCTCGTCAATTGCAATCTTCTTGACGTCTAAGTATTGTTTCATTTGTTCAACATCTGGAAGAGTCTTCCGCTCCTGATTCACAGTGGCCAGTGCTGTTTGAACTGTTTTAATTTCTGACGCCAACCACTTTGCCATATCATCAAGAGCTGCTAGGCGCGATTGTTGCTCATTGTACTTTTCAAGAGCGTTGCTTTTAGCTTTTTGTAGGTGTGATAAATTATTTATAGCTGCGCTCCAAGCGTTATAACAGGCATTTTCGTGATCGTTGGCTTCTTGTGCTGCATGTCGGTTTTTTTCTGTGGTTTTGTTTTGCTCTGCTAGGGAATTTGTCAGCGCGTCTAGGCGATTACGCGCTACAATACGTTGTACACTATGGGAGGATGCATTCATGTTGGCGGTATATCCATCCCAGCACCATAAATCGCCTTCCTGTGATACCAGGCGTTGGCCTGGGTAGAGTTGGGTTTGCAAGTGTACTCCGATTTCTCGTGGGACCAATCCAGTATAGGCAAGGTAACGTGCTAGAGCAGGGGGAGCTGTGATGTACTCTGATATAGGTGTTGCACCTTCTGGTAGGGGCGGTATTGAGGAAGGGTCGGTGGGCATCTCTCGCCAATGGGCTGGGGCGCTGATATCCAACGAAGCCTCAAGTGTTTCGCCTAAAGCAGCCCATAGGGCTGTTTCGTAACCTGGGAGGGGGGTGACAGCATTGGACAAAGGTGAGGCATTGTCTGATGACCCTGCTACAAGGAGGCGTTGGAGAGTGTTAATCTCGGCGGTAAGGGCAGTACTGTTGCGCTCTGCTGTGCTGAGTTTCTCTCTGGCTTGTTCTTGTGCTTGTCGTGCTTGAGTTAAGGCTTCTTTAGTCTCTTGGATAGCGCGCTCTGCTTCTTCTCGTGCCTCAGCAGAGATACTCCCTGCCAAATGTATGGCCTCTCCTTCATAGGATATGTCTCTAACAAGAGGGCTAAGGGTGGCTTTTTCAGTTTCCGTCTCTCTTTGTTGTTGTTGAAGACGTTCATAGCGGGCGCGGAGTTCCTCCTCTTGATGAGAGAGAGAGGTGCTGCGGGCTTGATGCTGCGCTACAGTTGATGTGATTTCGTCAAGATCAGTTTGCTCCCGCATAAGAGCGGTTCGGGCAGCCTCAAAAGTGCTTTCAGCTTTTTGCAATTTATCGATATGACTCGCTTGTGCTTGCTCAAGATTGACCTTCTCTTCTGCCAACTGTTGAATCATATGTTGCGCCTCCGTTATGGCAGCTTTATCTCGCTCGCGGTCTTCGCTGGTTTGCCGAATGAACTCGGCTAATTGCTCCAGTTGCTCGTTCACCCGCCTCTTTTCTGCTTTAAGATTATCTTCTTCGGCAGATAATCTATGTAGAGCGGCGGCGGCTTCTGCCTCTGCCATGTGGAGAGGTTGCAAGGTAGCATCAGCCTTCTCTAGAGCTGTTGAGGCCTGTGCAGCCGCTCTGGTATGGGTTACGAGGACCGCATCAATATCATTCAGGCGCTGAATGGTAGATGATAGCGTCTCTTGTGCGTCTGTCCATTTGAGATAAAACACTATGGCTTCATCGCGCCGAATGTGAGAAGAAATATTCCGATAACGTGTTGCTTGTCTCGCTTGTTTTTTGAGATTGGCAAGTTGGGTTTTTATCTGATTTATAACGTCATCAAGACGCAAAAGATTGGTTTCCGCCGCTTTTAATCTGAGTTCCGCTTCATGACGACGGGTATAAAGACCAGTGATACCGGCGGCTTCCTCAAGAATATGACGGCGCGCTGTTGGCTTAGCGGTGATTATTTCCGTAATACGTCCTTGCCGTACAAACGCTGGAGAATGCGAGCCTGAGGCGATATCTGCAAAAAACATCCGCACATCACGGGCGCGTACATCACGACCATTGATACGATAAGCCGATCCGCCACCTCGCTCAATAAATCGGGTAACCTCTAGAACTTCTTCTTCGTTCCAAGCGGCAGGGGCGGTGCGAGTGCTGTTGTCAATAACAAGCGTCACTTGTGCTAGGTTGCGAGTTGGACGACCTGCCGTGCCGGAAAAAATAACATCTTCCATGGCTGCTGCGCGCATGCTCTTAATAGACGACTCACCCATAACCCAGCGCAACGCTTCCAGAAGATTAGATTTACCGCACCCATTAGGACCAACAATACCTGTCAATCCCGGTAGAATATCCAGATCAACCGGTTCAACAAAAGATTTGAAGCCCGCCAACCTCAGTTGTGTGAAATGCACAACGACTCCGCCGTTATTTGGGGTTCCGTCATCGTCTCGCTAATCCCCATCAGAAGTATCCCGCATGTCTTCAGGGAGATGTTGCTCAATGATAGCCTCTAACTCTTTATATGGACGATTGCCTTGTACTTTCTCTCCGTTAATAAAAAAGGTGGGCGTTGAGCGAACCTCCAACTCTCTCTGACCCCGTCCTTGTACATCTCGAACGTGAGACAGAAGAGTTTCATCTTTCAAACAAGCCCGAAACTCTTCAGCGTTAAATCCGCCCTGTCGTGCTAGAGATTCAAGACTAGCCATCGGCTGTACGGAGTTCATCCACTCATTTTGTTGAGAAAACAGTAGGTCAATAAAGCCAAAGTAGCGCTCCTCTCCAGCGCACAGTGCTACTATAAACCCTGCCGTAGCTAACGGATCAAAAGGATACTCCCGAAAGACCAGACGAACCTTGCCGGTATCAATGTATTTTTCTTTAATTAGAGGAAGGGTACGCATGTGAAATTCGCCACAATGAGGACAGGTCAAAGATGCATATTCCACCATGGTAACGGGAGCATCATCAGCGCCTAATACGGCATCTCCCAAGGGGCCAGGAGTCTCAAGTGGGCTGGTGCTAGTGCTAATGACCTGAGCTATTCCATTTCCAGAAGAAGGACTGTTCTGTAGGGAGATTGAAGGTGAAAAATATACGCTCGCCCATACCGCCCATCCAGCGATTAGAACGGCAATTACAATAAGACCTATGATGATGTATCGCCTATTTTGTATCATGTTCCTTCATCCTCCGCGATATGTATTGATTATAATGTGTCATACGCTCCTCTATCAAGGAGAGCTTGGGGGCCTGAGGGCGCTATCCATAATATGTTGACCTATCCGTTTGAGGTTTTCTCGTAAGCCAAGATTTGAAATGTTTTCCAGAGATGAATCCAGCTGGGCGCCTTCTCTATGGGAAGGGGGGTTGGAGGTTATTTTTTTGCATTTTTTTTGAGTAATTCGTAGGGGAGAAACAGGCAGCGGTGCACCTTGAACACAGTGTAGACGGGTAACGGTGTCTGGGCCGCATACGGCATTAATGCGGGCGATGAGTCGGGGGGTATCGTGTTGAATGAGGACAGCGGCGGCTCCACTGACCCGAATCACGAGAACAGAACCACCATTATGCTTATCTTGGTGTAGAGACTCAGGTTGGGCGAGAGCGGCTATCTCTGGGCCCACCAATTCCGCCCAATGGGTCAACAGGCTGGTGTGGGTAAAGCCGTGGCGACGAAAGATCCGCCGGACGACAGGGGTAAGAGATAGAGTGACAGAGCGCATCGTTGTAGGTCTAGGGTATGGTGTCAGGCTTTTCATGAGAGCGGTGTGTGTGTCACAATCGCTCCTATGAGTAAGCATACCACAGGGGTGACAGGGGGGAAAGGTGCACATACCCATGCGCAGCTTGTGCGGTGGCTGCTGGATTGGTACGGCACACATCAGCGCTCTCTTCCATGGCGTGTGCCTTTGGGAGTCCACGTGGATCCTTATCGCATATGGCTAAGTGAAGTGATGTTGCAGCAAACGACTGTAGTAACAGTAATTCCTTACTATCAGCGTTTCTTGGAGCGCTGGCCAACCATTGAGAATTTGGCGGCGGCGTCTGTTGATGATGTTTTGGCTGCATGGGCGGGTCTTGGATATTATGCGCGGGCGCGTAATCTACATCGATGCGCCCAGACGTTGATGACAGATTATGGAGGCCGGTTTCCTGATACAGAAGAGGCGCTGCGTACCCTGCCGGGTATCGGAACTTATACGGCGGCGGCGATAGCGGCGATAGCGTTTGATCGTCCCGCTACCGCCGTGGACGGTAACGTAGAGCGGGTGATGGCTCGTTTTTATGGGGTTGAGACTCCTCTACCAAAGGCCAAACGAGAACTGGCCCAACTGGCCAAGGAGTTAACACCTACCCATCGGAGCGGGGAGTTTGCCCAAGCCATGATGGAACTGGGCGCGCTGGTCTGCACACCAAAGCAGCCCTTGTGTGAGATTTGCCCTTGGCATAAGAATTGTGAAGCGCAGCGCACAGGGCGTGTGTTAGATTTGCCCCATCGCTTCCCCAAACCGACTAAGCCAACACGCTATGGGGTAGCCTTTTGGGTTGAAAGGGCGGACGGGGCCGTAATGTTGCGCCGTCGTCCGGATCATGGGTTGTTAGGTGGCATGATGGAACTACCCGGCACACCATGGATGGAAACAATCCCTTCGGAAACAGACGTTGTTGTTCATGCGCCCGTGAAAGCACGTTGGCGACGGTTGACGGGATGGGTTCAGCATACATTCACACATTTTCACCTAGAAATCGAAGCGCGTACTACCAGCCTAACGCCGCGCACAACCTTAACCTTGCCTGATGGTGCAATGTGGGTGCAGCAGAAGAAATTTGATACCTACGCGCTACCCACTCTCATGCGCAAAGTTATTGGCCATGCTTTAGCGCAAAAAGAAAAATAATTTCTGTTAGGAAGATCCATTGAGGGTTGCTATTCTGGCGCGCAATTTTCGGCGTAGAAAATCAATGGGCAACATTCTGCTCTGGTCACGAAAATGCCAGAACGTCCAACCATTGCACGCAGGAAGACCCTGAACACGCGCTCCAATTTGATGAATGGACCCTGTTTTGCCATCACAATCTAAAGTGCCATCGGCACGCACCCGAGCAGCGCAGGGTTGTTGCCCTTGACCATAAAGCACAGACCCTGGCATTAGCAGACCTTGCTCAACAAGAGCACCAAAAGGAATACGAAGCTCCTCTCTTGGAGATGGCGTTACTTGAATATCTTCCGGCGCGGCAGGTTTAATGCCTTGTAGTCGGGCGCGGGCCAAGCGCACATACTCAGACTCTTTTTCAATGCCTATATAATGTCGGTTGAGCCGTCGTGCTACAACGCCAGTTGTACCGGTTCCAAAAAACGGGTCCAAAACCTTATCTCCTGGCTTGCTAGAGGCAACAAGCACCCGATGTAATAACGCCTCTGGTTTTTGTGTGGGATGTGCCTTGGTCCCCGTCTCATCCTTAAGACGCTCCTCGCCTGAACAAATCGGCAAAAGCCAATCAGAGCGCATTTGAATATCATCGTTTAAGGCCTTCATGGCGTGATAGTTGAATGTATACTGCGGGCGTTTGTCATAAGCCGCCCAGATAAGAGTTTCATGAGCATTGGTAAAACGGCGTCCGCGAAAATTAGGCATTGGGTTCGTCTTGCGCCAGACAACATCATTGAGAATCCAAAATCCCAAATCCTGCAAAATGGTGCCCAGACGAAATATATTATGATAGCTGCCGATTACCCACAGGCTGGCATCCTTCTTCATCACCCGTCGCGCCGCCTGAAGCCACTCACGAGTAAAGTGATCATAGGCCGCAAAACCATCAAACTGGTCCCATGCCTCTGTCACACCATCAACATGAGAGTGGTCAGGGCGAGTTAGCCCTTGTCCCAACTGCAAATTATACGGTGGGTCAGCAAAAACAACATCAACAGAGGCTTCGGGTAAGCGGTTCATAACTACAATACAATCGCCAGTTATAATCCTGTTGCGGGCGGTTTTTCCAGTGGTCAGTTTTTCTTTAGTTTTCCCCGCACTTTTCCTCACCTTCGGTGTTTGCCCTAACTCTGTACTATGGTGAGTCGAGGGGCCTTTGCTCTGTTTTTTGCAAGTCTGTTTTCTGTGGGCAATCTTGTTTCCTGACATTATCCCTCTCTTTCGGAGAGGGTATCATGGGAATCTTGTGGAAAAGGTCAATAGCTTTATTGAATCAAGGGGTTATCGTGTTTTTACTCACTACATCAAGCCCATATCAAGCATTTAGACTCAATATCTTGCGTATCGGGGCAAATGAACGCCGATGATGGGGCGTCACCCCAAAGCGCATCAAGGCCTCCTTGTGCTCCGCTGTGCCATATCCGGCATTGTGTTCCCAGCCATAAGGAGGCCACTCACGAGCCAGTTGTGTCATCAACCGGTCACGAGATACCTTGGCTATAATGGACGCTGCTGCAATGGAAAGTGATTTCCTATCGCCGCCCACAACAGAAACAGCCGGACAATCAACCTGCGGAACATAGGGACCATCCACAAGGACTGATCCAGGAAGATGTGGCAAGGCGCGAATAGTTTGTGCCATAGCATCAAGACTAGCATGCAGGATGTTACGTTCATCAATGACAGCTATGTCTACCACGGCGATAGTTGTGGTGGCGTATGTCATGATGCGGTCAAATAATCTCTCGCGTCGGGCGCGGGTGAGTTTTTTTGAATCGTTAAGCCCGTCAGAAATATGTCTTTCATCAAGAATAACGGCGGCGGCTACCACCGGTCCAGCCCATGGACCGCGTCCTGCTTCATCCACACCAGCCACCGGTCCACCATGCTGTTTTATGGCGGCTTCCTCCAGAACGTAAGAAGGAAGGTTAGGGGTTATCTCTGTCATGGTGCGTCAGTATGATGGACTGGCAAGGATGGCGCAATGATTTGCTTGTTGTCGGAGATTGGCTTTAGAGCAGGGTCATCTGTCGTGCTTGATTCGGTGGGGCAAAACGAGTGGCGTCAAGAAGGCAGGATGAGGCGTTGAGATTCAACCGTCTGACACATAGGTCAAAGCGGCGTTTGAGAAGCCAAGCGTAGGGGCCGTTTCCACGCGTTCTGGTAAACCATTGGGAGTTGTAATCCTCTCCTTGTCGCATAGCGTTCACAAGAGACATGATATGGGCGGTTTTATCGGGGACGTGAATATCCAACCATTCGCGAAACAAGCCAGCTACTTCGCGGGGAAGTTTGAGTAGTACATAATTGCCAAAGCGGGCACCACTTCGTTGGGTTCCATCCATAATACGTTCCAGTTCCATGTCATTGAGAGCCGGAATGACCGGAGCAAACATGACGCCTGTAGGAACCCCTGCCTCCGCTAAATCAGCAACAGCGGCCATGCGTTTTGTGGGGGTGGAGGCGCGGGGTTCTAGAGCACGGGCAAGTTTGGGGTCAAGGGTTGTGACAGAAAGAGCGGTGTGCACCAGATTTTTTTCAGCCATGCGGGTGAGGATATCCAAGTCTCGCTGGATGAGGGCGGATTTTGTGAGAATTGTTACCGGATGTTGAAACTCTTCTAGCACTTCAAGGATGGAGCGGGTGATGCGGTATTGTCGTTCGATGGGTTGGGAGGGGTCGGTGTTGGTTCCCATAGCTATGGGGCGCGGTGTGTAGCGGGGAGAGGAGAGTTCGCGTCTCAGGAGTGCCGCTGCTGTGGGCTTGGCGAACAGTTGAGTTTCAAAATCAAGGCCCGGAGATAATCCCAAAAAAGCATGAGAGGGACGGGCGAAACAATAAACGCAGCCGTGCTCGCATCCCCGGTAAGGGTTGATGGAGCGGTCAAAAGGCATATCAGGTGAGTTGTTCCAGCTGATAATGCGTTGAGGCGTTTCAAGGGTGACGTTGGTATTGAGGGATGATTCGTCGGCGAGTGAGTTCCACCCGTCGTCTTCATGGGTTCTTTGTTGGGACTCAAAGCGCCCAGATGTGTTGGAGGCGGCTCCTCGTCCTCGTTGGAATCTGTCCGGGCCGAGGTGGGACATGGAAGTATGGGTGAATGCGCTCCGGTTCCGGTGTTCATCTGACCAGCGAGGAGGGAATAAGAACCGGTCTGGCGTGTTGTTTGCCGGAGAGCCATCCGCCTCATCAAGGGGGGATAGGGGAGGCGGTTTCGCCCTATTGTGGGTGTTGGCCGTGCCGGAGCGCATTTGTTGGTTAAGAATCATGGTTGTGATCTTATACCTCGATAAAGAACAAATCAAGAACTTTTTTCGTGGATTTTGCGATCCCCCTGAGGATTATTGATGTTTTTTGAGAACTTGGGTGCGCATATTGTCAGTCTCCTATAGCTCTTTTATTGTCAACAGAATTATATTTTAAGGGGCTTATATACTTAGGGGCTTTTAGGCCGTTTTGGGCACTAGAGTATATAAGCCCCCTTATTGTATATCCTTCTGGTCTTTGTTGGAGCGGGCCGACACTGTTATGGAACGAGAGCTATACAGATGGCCCCAAAAAGAACGGTCTCTTGAGATATGAAATCAATAATCATCATTTGTAGTATTTTTTTGCTGGCGCTTACACCAGTGTCACTTCATGCGCAGGAGAATGTTTTATTGGAATCAGAGTTCTGGGAAACAGCAACGATTGAGGATGTAGAAACAGCTATCAGGGATGGTGCCGATGTCAATGAGTCCATCGCATGCATCCAATGTACAGATGATGAGTGGTTCAATATTACTCCCCTACATTTAGCGGTAGATGTTGGTTCACCAGAAGCTATAAATGTGTTGCTGGAGCATGGAGCGAATGTTGAAGCGCATGACAACTACGGCTGGACGCCTATGTACTGGGCAGTAAAAAAAGCACAGAGACAGCGAAAATATTGCTCAATCATGGTGCTGATATAAACAGCAGAGACAATCGTGGAGCAAGCCCACTTCATAGGGCGGCACACAATTACAAACCTAAGATGCTAAAATTTCTATTAGAGAAGGGAGCTAATGTAAAAGTGCGCGACAGGTTTGGAAATACACCATTTCACAAAGTCGGGCGTTCAGAAAAAGTAGGAATTTTACTAAAATATGGGGCAGATATAGAGACGCGTAACGAGTTTGGATATACACCTCTTCATGAGTTGGTATCCGAGAACAGTAGCCTATCTATAGTGGAAGAGATGCTAATCTCTGGCAGTAATACTGAATCTCGCACGAATTTATTTGGACAAACGCACCTTCATCTAGCTGTTCATCTGCCAGAATCTACGGCAAAGAGATTCTGGAGGCCAGGGCCACTTGCTATGGTGGAACTTTTGCTAAAATATGGTGCGGATATAAAAGCCCTTGATAATGAAAATAATACGCTTTTGCACAAGGCATCTAAATGGGGTCAGTCAACGACTATATTGGAATTTCTTATCAACAAGGGAGCAGATCTGGAAGCCCGGAATGCCGTTCATGCTACTCCTCTACATTTGGCTGCTCAACATAGTGAAATACCAGAAGTTATAGAGATACTTCTGGAGCAAGGAGCTGATGGTACGGTGAAGGATGAACAAGGGAATACGCCTTTTGATCTTGCTGTCTCTAACAAAGCCCTTAAAGACACAAAAGCCTACTGGCTTCTGAACGATGCTCAATATCCCTAAAAACTTCTGTTTTTTGTTTGATATGCTGGTAAAATGAGAACGTTACTTAGGTATATAAGCCCCCATCATTTATTGTCTTGAAGACGGGGTATGAGTTCGGCCAGATTACAAGGCTGAAAGCGATTATCCAGTTGGTAGCGCAATATCTCATCCCAGCCATCTTTAACGGCCCCGGGAGAGCCGGGTAGAGCAAAAATGTACGTACTCCCTGCAACTCCAGCCGTAGCGCGGGATTGAATGGTTGAAACTCCAATTATCTCAAAACTGATGCGATGAAAGACAGCAGAAAATCCTTCAATCTCTTTGTCATAAAGGGTGTGAAATACTTCCGGCGTTACGTCGCGTGCCGTAAGGCCCGTTCCTCCCGTTGCAATGACAACCTCTACGGTTTCATCAGCAATCCAAGCCGTCAAATGCTCTTTGAGTAACGTTTGGTCGTCTGCTACAAGCGCACGGTCGGCTAAAATATGACCCGCTCCCGTGAGGCGTTCCACCAAAATCTGGCCGGATGTATCAGTTTCTGGGGTGCGGCTGTCAGAGACGGTCAATACCGCGATGCGAACCGGTAGAAAAGGCCTCGATTCATCAATACCAGTCATTATTGCCTCTGGGTATCGGCAAGTTCACTGGTCTCTAGAGATTGATAAAGCGGCCATTGGTCTTCGGTTACCATCGCCAGAGAGGGAGCCGGTTGCCCCAAGCGATTCCTGTATACCCACAGATTGGTCATAACGCGTTTGACAAAATTGCGGGTCTCAGGAAACGGAATACTTTCAACAAACACAAGAGGGTCGTTTTTATGGTCCATGTCTGCAAGCCAGCGTTGTACGCGGCGGGGGCCGCCATTCCATGCAGCGGTCACCATAAAGAGATTGTTGGGAATTTTAGATTTTTCAAGGAGCATCGCCATATATTTCTGTCCTAGCGCAAGATTAAGAGGAGGTTCGTATAAATCGTGACGGCGGTGGTGCACTAAGGAACGGTCTTTAGTGATATATCCGGCGGTTGAGGGTAGGATTTGCATCAATCCTCGTGCGCCTGATCTTGATTTTGCCCGTGACTTAAACCTGCTTTCTTGCCGGATGACCGCATAGACAAGGGCGCGATCTAAGAGAAATCCACCATCAGGCTCAAAAGAAGGAATAGGGTAAAGACTGGTGTGGGTGTAATGGGTAGAAGGCAGTTTTCCAGAGGTTTCTTGGGGAATAGTTTGAGCTATATGTACTTGGCTGGCCGGTAGGTTGAGATGATGGGCCAGCGCTAGCATCGTCTGTCTTAAAGGGGGAGAAAGACGGTGGTAGGCATTCATCAGTTCATATTCTGCCATCTCTGGCCATCCGGTTTCCACAAGAGCAATGGCGCGAACGACAGCCGGATCACGGATAACATCGTCTATGGCACTTCCTGCCGGAGGCGGGGGAGACCAGAACAGAGCATTTTTGCGCCTTAGTTTGTGGGCGGCAAGCAAACTATAGAAATTAAGGTTTTGCGCTGCTGCATGCTTCAGAAATACTTGAGCGAGGGCATTGTCTCCCATCTGTTGCCAGACTCGAGCCGCCCAATAAGCCCCCGCAGAGCGTAACTGTGCACTTGCATGGGGTGAGTTAGCAAGGGGTGTGAAAAATTTTGCCGCCTCAATGCTACGTCCAACCTGCCAAGAGGCCAGCCCCCCATACCAATTGGCAAGGGGAACACTATCACCGGCGCGGTTTACGATGCCTGATGCTAATTTCAGGGTCTCTGCATATTTGTTATGAAAAAAATAAGCCCCCGCAATCCGCCCGCGCAAATTATCTGCCTGTGGAGCGCTGATATATCTAAGCCAGTCTCGTGTAAGGGTTGCTAGAGCTTGTGTTGGTCTTCCACGCTGTAGGAGAGAGGTAATTTTTCGCCTAGCGTTGTTGTAATGGGGCGAGATACGGGGTTCAGGCAGTATTATCTCGTTGGCCAAGTCAGGGGTAGTTGATGGGTCAAGGGACGAGGATGTGGCGCTTGGGGTCGCTGACTGCATATCAGATGGAGAGGTGGGGCGTGCTGCTCCTCTAGGGTGGCGTCTTAGTGCTAGCCGATAAACGCGCGTTGCCCCCGGATGATCACTATAGGTAGCAAGCCAGTTTGAGAGTTCCTTGTAGGAAGAGCGCCATGCGGTGGGATGCATATAGCGTTGATACTGGACGTAGCCCATCAGGATGGGGTCATCTATTGTTGCAATGATCTTGTCGGCGTCTTTCCAGTGGCCTTTTTTCTGGGTGTGGAAGATGCGTCGGTAGCGCTCGGCATCCGCTGTGGAGAGAATCTGAAGTGCCGTGGAGGTGGGTTGTTCTGAGGAAAATGCTGTGCCAGCAAGAACGGATGTTGGCAAGAACAGGGCAAAGAGAACTATAAGGAAGAAGAAGTACCCAAAGTGTTCAATTTTTCTTGCAACATGAGAAGGTCGTGCCATGCGAGCCGTTTTTGCCCAGGTTGACGAAGCAAAAATGCCGGATGAAAAATAGGTAACGCTGGAATGTAATAATCTACTCCCTTGTCTGATATTAGGCAGTCTGTCCATTTTCCTCGTAAAGTCATAATTCCTTTGGAAGTATTCAGCAAGGTCTTTGCCGCAACGCCGCCTGTTAAAACCAGAACATCCGGATTAATAAGCATTATATGACGATTTAGGAAGGGGCGAAAGGGATTAATCTCATCTCTTGTAGGTGTTCGGTTTGCCGGTGGCCTCCAAGGTATAACGTTAGTGATGTAGACTTGTGTGCGGTTAAGACCAATAGCCGCCAGCATACGATCTAATAATTGTCCACTTCGGCCTACAAAAGGTACCCCTTGACGGTCTTCCTCTCGTCCTGGTGCCTCGCCTATAAACATTACCCGCGCCTTAGGGTTACCATCACTAAACACAAGTTTAGAGGCTGTAGCACGCAAGCCACCATCGGCAACATTTTCCATGGCATGCCGTAACTCTTCAAGGGTTGTTATGTTGGCAAGCAAGGGAGCAAATGAAGGAAGGGAAGAGGGAGGTTGTTCCTCTTGTTGTCTTTTATAGGGGGATATTTTGGCATGGAGGGGCTTCTCAATAATAGTTTCAAGAGGCGTTTCAGTATACGTTTCAGGGGTGATTTCGGCAATAGTTTCGTCGACTCCCGCCTCACTTTGCCAGCGCAACAAGGTCAACGCAGCCTGATTACTTAAGAGGGGATTCACAGGAGATGTAGGCTTATAGCCTGTCATTGTTTCCTCAATTCTATCCAGAAAACTGGCGTTATGGATTGTAGGTTAGAATATGCTACACTGGAAGAATACAACGGGCTGAAAATACCACACATTGCAGAAGGAATCATGAGCATGCCATCATCTTCCGGCACATTGCCCCTCTCCGATCTTAACGCCCGACAAGGCATCGCCCTAGTTCCAGAAGAGCGGGAGTCTATGGTCTACGATGTGGTCATTATCGGTGGTGGTCCTGCCGGTCTAGCAGCAGCTATTCGTATTCGTCAACTGGCGCAAGAACAGAGCACAGACACCACCGTGTGTGTGCTGGAAAAAGGTTCAGAGGTTGGTGCTCATATTTTATCCGGTGCGGTTATTGATCCTGTGGCTCTCAATGAATTGCTCCCAAACTGGAAAAAAAATGGAGCCCCCCTTAATACGCCGGTAACAAAGGATGAATTTTACTTTCTAACCAAGAATAAAAAAATAAAAATGCCCAGCTTCATGATGCCACCTCTGATGAGCAATCATGGCAATTATATTGCCAGCCTTGGTAATGTATGTCGTTGGTTATCTCAACAGGCCGAGGCGTTGGGAGTAGAGATTTATCCGGGGTTTTCAGCTGCTGAGGTGCTGTTTGACGAGGCAGGGTGCGTCAAGGGCGTGGCCACTGGCGATATGGGGGTTGCTAAAGATGGTGAAAAGAAAAGCAATTATACGCCGGGTCTTGAACTTCATGGAAAGTATACGTTGTTTGCTGAAGGCGCACGGGGATCTCTTTCTAAGTATCTCATAAGCCATTTTGAGCTAGATAAAGATCGGGAAACGCAAAAATATGGCATCGGCCTTAAGGAGCTATGGGAGGTCTCTCCAAGTGTTCACAGGCCTGGTTTAGTACAACATTCTTTTGGGTGGCCTTTGAAAGGTGACACAGGTGGCGGTTCTTTTCTGTATCATTTGGAAGATAATCTTGTAGCTGTGGGTTTTGTGGTTCACCTGAATTATAAAAACCCGTGGCTATCACCGTTTGATGAATTTCAGAGGTTCAAAACGCATCCTGCCGTACGGGGTGTTTTTGAGGAAGGTAGACGTCTGGCTTACGGGGCACGTGCCATAACGGAGGGTGGATTTCAATCGGTACCGAAATTATCGTTTCCGGGTGGGGCATTGATCGGGTGTTCTGCGGGTTTTGTCAATTTGCCACGTATCAAGGGTTCTCACAACGCCATGAAGACCGGCATGATGGCCGGAGAGGCTGTTGTGGAAGCTCTCACTGCTGGGCGTGCTCACGACACCCTAGAGAATTACGAAAATGATTACGAAAACAGTTCTGTAGCGACGGACCTCAAGCGAGTGCGTAATGTTAAACCCTTGTGGAGTCGGTTTGGATTGTTTTTGGGTGTAGGGCTTGGAGGGCTTGATATGTGGATGAACAATCTTCATCTTGGGTTACCTTTTACCTTAAAGCATGGCAAGAGCGATGCCGCCTCCCTTATGAAAGCCGATGAGTGTGAGAGGATTGATTATCCTGCCCCAGATGGCAATATATCTTTTGATAAACCTTCATCGGTTTATTTGTCTGCTATTAGTCATGATGAAGACCAAATAGTGCATCTGGCATTGCGAGATAAAGACATGCCTATTGGTGTTAATTTGCCGGTTTATGGTGAGCCAGCTCAGCGCTACTGTCCAGCGGGTGTGTATGAGGTCGTTGAGGTGGGTGGCAAGCCAGTGTTTCAAATCAATGCACAAAACTGTGTCCACTGTAAAACATGCGACATCAAGGATCCTCGGCAAAATATCAACTGGACAACGCCAGAAGGGGGTAGTGGCCCCAATTATCCCAACATGTAACGTATGTCTCTCTTGAAATGGGATAAAACGGCATGGCGAAAATAGCAGGTTGGGGGGGCAGATTATGTCTGCTGGTGTTTGCGTTGCTTGTGGGGTACTCGCTGGTTTTATCTTCTGACAATTTTGTGGATAACCCCTTTGGACGTAGCACCTCAGTTTATGGGCAATATCTAGCGGCTCGTCATGCCGGAGCCAATCAGGACTTTAGTACAGCTACCGATTATTATGGAGAGATTCTCAAGCAAGATTCAGAAAAAGAAGCCTTGTTGAAAGAAATTATGAGATTCACTTTGTCCAATGGTAATGTTGAGGAATCTATATCCTTTGCCCGGCGTGTTCATGCTGTAGATAGCAAAGATGCACTGTCCCTTATTATCTTAAGTGCAGAGCAGATTAAGGAGGGATACCCAGCAAGAGCGCTTACCTATTTTGATACTGTTGAGGGTCAGCCTACGCAGTTTTTGGCTCATTTGGGGTCCGCGTGGGCTTTGTGGGATAAAGGTGCTGTTGATGAGGCATTGACTCACCTTGAGAAACCGCAAAGCGCCTCGCTTTACAGCTCGTTGCAGCGATTTCATCGGGCTTTGATGTTGGATTTATCTGGCAGGAGTGATGTGGCAGATAAAGTGTTTTCATCATTGGTTCAACAAGCCGATAACCTCAGTCCGCGCGTTGTGCAAGCTTATGGAATATTTCTGGAGCGAGAAGGACGCACCGAGGAGGCTAGGGCGCTTTATGAAAAATTTCTGAAAACTTATCCCAACTATATTCCCGTCATCGTGGCTCTTGCGCAAGTAGATGAGTCATCGCCCTCACATTTGGTCAGAAATGGTCGTGAGGGCTATGCGGAAATCTTGTATGGGTGGGGTAATTTGCTAATCCTAAATCAGGACTTAAACGGAGCGCTATTGAATTTTCGGTTGGCCCTCTACATGCGCACTACTATGACGATTGCTGTGGTGAAGATGGGTGAGGTTTATGAAAATCTTGAGCGGTGGCCAGAGGCGATTACTGTCTTGGATGGCATAGAGCCGGATAATGATTTTTATTATTCGGCGCAGATTCAGAGTGGCAATAGCCTCAATGAGGAGGGGAATATTGAGGGTGCTGTTGCGCGGTTAAAGAATCTTCAAAATCTCTTTCCGGATAGGAGAGAGACTTATAGGGTGCTGGGGGATATCTATCGTGAGCACAATCGTTACGATGAGGCAGAAGAGCAATATTCACAATCTTTGGCGATAGGTGGCGTGGCAGAACCTTCTGATTGGCCTTTGTATTATGCCCGCGCGATTGCTTACGAGCGTACGGGGCAATGGATGAAGGCGGAGCAAGATCTCAAGCAAGCCTTAGTGTTGTCAGATAGGCATCCTTTGATTTTGAATTATCTTGGCTATTCGTGGATTGATCAGGGCATGCACCTAGAAGAAGGGTTGGACATGCTCAAGGAGGCGTTGGAAAGATGGCCCTATGATGGTTTTATCACAGATAGTGTTGGGTGGGCTTGGTATAGGTTGGGGGATTATAATCAGGCGGTTGAGTATCTTGAGCGTGCGGTTGCATTAGAGCCGGGGGATCCGGTGATTAACGATCATCTAGGCGATGCGCTCTGGCGTGTGGGTCGCCATATTGAGGCGCGTTATCAGTGGCGTCATGCACTAAACAGTGAGCCAGAAGAAGATAGAGTTAAGCCTATCAAGAAAAAAATTATTATGGGTTTAGTAGGGGTCGACATAGATGAAGAAGCAAAAGCTGCCTTTTATGATGTGCAATGAAACGTAAACTCTATGAACTGGCTTCGGCCAAAATTAATCTAACATTGAAGATTAAGGGACGGCGTGATGATGGCTTCCACAAGGTGAGTAGTCTTGTTGCCTTTACAGAAGTAGGGGATGTGGTTTGTGGCTCTTGTGCAAAGGATATGTCCTTGGATATTACTGGCCCCTTTGCCCCACATGTTTCTTCTGGCACTAATCTAGTGGTACGGGCAGCACAGACGTTTTTTCAAGAGATGTCTCTGCAGCCCTGCACGCAGTTTATGTTGGAAAAAAATCTACCAGTGGCCTCTGGCATAGGTGGGGGATCGGCTGATGCGGCGGCTACGTTGCGGCTGTTGGCACGGTTGCATAGGGAGAATATAAAAAGTGAGGAGGATATAGAGCCTGAGCGTTTGCAGAGGCTGGCTTGCGTTTTGGGCGCTGATGTGCCTGTTTGCTTAGGGGGGCAACCAGCGATGGTTTCGGGCATTGGGGAGCAGGTTGAACCGCTTGAAAGTTTTCCTACGGTGTCGGTGGTATTGATTAATCTTGGGGTTGGTGTTTCTACAGCTAAAGTTTTTCGAGCTTTTGCTGAGAAGGCGGTTGTTAGTGATACCTCTGCTTGTAATCTTCCTGTTTTTAGAGATGCGTATGATATAGCTGACTGGTGTCGTGATCAGGGCAATGATTTAACGGTGGCAGCATGTGGTATTGCACCGGAGATTGCCGATGTGCTTTACCGTCTAGAGAATATACCTCTGTGTTTGTTGGCCCGTATGAGTGGCAGCGGAGATACGTGTTTTGCATTGTTTGCAGAGCATGAAGAGGCGCAGAGTGCAGCACAGAGAACAAAGAATGAAACAGGTTGGTGGGTGTGCGCCTCTCGGTTAAGAGGCGTATGACATCTTCACGGTATACTAGTGAGTACGGTGAATACAGAAATCAACCAGTTCCATAAGAGTCTTCCGCCACACGCTTTTAGGCACAGCATTTAATGCGCTTTGCGCCTGTGCACCATAATATTGTGCACAGGCTAACGTGCCGGACAGAGATTTGTGACGTTCTAGAATTTCACGAGCACGTTCAAAATCACCATCGCGGATAATCTGGTTTTCTCCAAGAGTGCGCCGCCAAAAACCATGCTCTTTTTCATCGCCTGCTGCCATAGCTAGAATAACCGGCAGGGTGATTTTTCCCTCCTGAAAATCATTACCCTGGAGTTTGCCCGTGGTTATGGCCGTCCCTCCATAGTCCAGAGCATCATCAACCAGCTGAAAGACCATTCCTAAATTGCGCCCGTAATTTTTCAAGGCTATCTCTACGTCTTTTTCAAGGCCTGCTATTATAGCGCCTGTTTGCGTAGCCGCTGCAAACAAGGTGGCAGTCTTGGCGTCTATAACCTGTAAGTATGTCTCTTCTGTGGTGTTAACCTCTTTGGCGGCGGACAGCTGCATCACTTCTCCCTCAGCAATCACGGCAGCCGCTTGAGATAACACACCGAGAGCTTCTAACGAACCTGCTTCCACCATCAACTCAAAAGCTCGGCCTAACAGAAAATCTCCTACCAGAATACTAGAGCGATTATCCCATATTACCCGTGCTGTGGGTTGTCCGCGTCGCAGGTGACTGTCATCTACTACATCATCATGGAGCAAGGTTGCCGTGTGCATAAACTCAACGGCGGTAGCTAGGCTGATATGGTTGCCCGCCTCAGGATTTCCAATGTGGGCTGCAGCTATGGTCAGCATGGGCCGCAGACGTTTGCCACCGGAATCAAACGTATATCCTGTCAATTTTGGTACCAGAGCAGCTTGCGAGGTGATACGCTCTACAATGAGTGTGTTGACTTGCTCCATATCTCTGGCCGTGAGGGATTGCAAGATGGCTATGGCTTTTGATGAATCCTTGGCGGCAGAGAGGGGCGTATCTGTCTTGCTAGGAGCAATAACGGCGTCCATGGGGCTTGCGACTCCAGAGCGGGTTGCATAAACAATAGGGTTCAAGCATAAGAGTGGCGTGTGTGGCTGGTCAAGGGAAAGGGTGAATGCAAAAGAAAGGCTAGATAAATGGAAGAATTATTGCGCACCAATGATATGGCGCTGATTTCTTTTGTGGAAGCTTTGCTGTGGGATGCCGAGATTCCTTATCAGGTGCTAGATAGTCACATGAGTGTGGTGGAGGGTACTTTGGGCATTTTGCCCCGCCGGATTGTGGTAATGAAAGAGTCTATGATGCAGGCACATCGTTTGTTGGTAGTGGCGGGCTTATCTGACGAGGCACGTGAGTTTGATGATGGCAATGATGGCTGAATCGATTGACGTAAGTAATGATTGTTTTCTTGGGGGGCAGCTTAAGATCTGGCAATCAACCCGTGGGTATAGGGCGGGGCATGACGCTGTGTTATTAGGGGCGTCTGTTCCAGCGCAAGGGGGCGAGTGTGTTCTGGATGCTGGAGGAGGCGCTGGTGTTGCGGGTTTGTGTGTTGGGATGCGGGTTGAGGGGGTTAGACTTGTCTGTTTGGACAATGATGAAACCCAAGCGAAATTGGCACGCGAGAATCTAGCCCGGAATGCGCAGACAGGTGATAGCTTGGTAGGTGATTTAACCGGAGTGTTGTCCGATCTTGAGGGTGTGGGCCTTAAGAAGGGCAGTTTTGACCATGTCTTGTCCAACCCGCCTTATCGGGTGGAGGGAGCTTCAACGCTTCCGGTAAATAAAGGTCGTGCTCAGGCTTTCGTGTTGCATACTTCGTTGGGGGCATGGGTGGAGCGTTGTTGTTTTTTTGCAAAGATTGGCGGGACGGTGACGTTTATTTATCTTGCCCACGAAATCTCGTCTCTTGTAGTAGCTATGAGCGCTCATTGTGGAGATATAAAAATCATGCCTCTGTGGCCTCATGCAGGTACCCCAGCGCGGAGGATTATCATTCAGGGTAGGCGAGGTGCACGGGGGAAGGATGCTGTTTTACCTGGCCTTGTGCTTCATGAGGCGGGTGGCAGTGCTACAAAGGCGGCAGATGATGTTCTGCGGGGGTGCATTGGTCTTAAGGGGTTAATTTAAGACCATTCCTGAGGAAATAAATCTTGAGAAAAGAAGCAAAGAATACCATTTTAACAAGTATGGTTAATTTTTCCCTTAATCCGGTAAAGTGGTGGCGCGAGAAATGCTCATGCAAAAGGGTGCCTGTGGTGTCAGTTGTGCGCTTGTCAGGAGTTATTGGTGCAAGCGGTGGAGTGCGAGGTTTATCTAACGCGCTGGATATAGCTTCTGTTGCAGATTCCTTGGAGCGAGCCTTTTCAGTCCGCCATGTGAAGGCGGTAGCAGTGATTATCAATTCGCCGGGCGGTTCTCCAGTGCAATCTGCCATGATATATCGACGTATTCGAGCTTTATCTGAAGAAAAAGACGTACCGGTTTTTGCCTTTGCTGAAGATGTCGCTGCCTCTGGCGGCTATATGCTAGCATGCGCGGGGGATGAAATTTATGCCGATGAAAGTTCTGTGATTGGTTCGGTCGGTGTCATATCTGCTGGATTTGGCTTCACAGCTTTGTTGGAAAAGTTGGGCGTTGAAAGGCGGATTCATGCAACCGGTCCAAACAAGGGTATGTTGGACCCGTTTCAACCGGAAGACCCAGCTCATGTTGGGCGATTGACCGCTATTCAGGGCGATATCTATGAGGTGTTTACGACTTTAGTGTGTGAGCGTCGGGGGAAGCGGTTAAAGTCAGAGGATGATGATTTGTTCTCTGGCGCTTTTTGGGCTGGACGCCGTGCTTTGGCCTTGGGGTTGATTGATGGGATAGGAGACATGCGTGAGGTCATGCGCGAGAAATACGGCGAGAAGGTTCGCTTTTTGGTGGTCAACAGAGCGCGGTCATGGCGGCAGCGGTTGGGACTTACTTTGGGAACAGCTTTTGGGGATGAACTCCTAACTTCTCTTGAAGCGAGCCGGTTGTGGAGCCGCTTTGGTATCTGGCGCTAGAAACCTAGAAAGAGAGGTTCCTGAAAAAGAGAGTTAAAGATAGAGGCCATTGAAACAAAGACATCCCTCTTGAAATGAGTCAGAGAGAACGTTAGTCTAGGACTCGCGTTTAGTTTTAATGTTTGGCGTCACAGAGAGGCAGCCCGCCATGGTCGGTACGCAAAGTTCAGCGCCACCAGGGTCACAGTCGGCGACCTCTTCTTTTCAGGCACTTATTCTTACTCTACATCACTATTGGAGTGCGGTAGGGTGCGTTTTGTTGCAATCTTATGATATGGAAATGGGAGCTGGTACGTTTCATCCGGCTACGACGTTGCGGGCGTTGGGGCCGAAGCCTTGGCGAGCAGCTTATGTGCAGCCATCCCGTCGACCTGCAGATGGGCGCTATGGGGATAACCCCAATCGGCTTCAGCATTATTATCAATATCAGGTGATGTTAAAACCTTCGCCGGATGACATTCAAGATCTATATCTGAAGTCTCTGGAGTTTATCGGCATTGATATGCATCGCCATGATATCCGCTTTGTGGAAGACGACTGGGAGAGTCCTACACTGGGTGCAGCGGGGCTAGGCTGGGAGGTCTGGTGTGATGGTATGGAGGTGAGTCAGTTTACCTATTTTCAACAGATGTGTGGTCAAGAGTGTTATCCGGTGTCCGGGGAGATTACGTATGGGTTAGAGCGTCTCTCTATGTATGCTCAGGAGGTGGATAATGTCTTTGATCTCGATTTTAACGGGGCGGGTCTTAGGTATGGCGATATCTTTCGTCAGGCTGAGCGGGAATACAGTTATTGGAACTTTGAGGTAGCAGACACGGAGATCTTGAAGAAGCATTTTGCCCATGCAGAGCAAGAATGTCATCGTATTCTTAAGCGTGAAGGAATGATTCTGGCATATCCGGCATATGACCAATGTATCAAGGCCTCTCATTTATTTAATGTTCTGGATGCTCGTGGTGTTGTATCGGCAACGGCGCGTCGGGATTATATTGCTCGTGTGCGGGCTTTGGCGGTTGCTTGTGGGGAGGCTTTTCTGAAGACGGAGGCAGGCGGTAGTGGCTGATTTGTTACTGGAGCTGTACTCGGAGGAGATACCGGCATGTATGCAGGTGGCAGCACGGGAGCAGTTACAACGGATGGTTAAAATGCGCCTTGAAGTTGAGGGCTTGGGGTATGGAGATGTGCGTTCTTATGTTACTCCGCGTCGGTTAGCGGTATCGGTTGCGGATCTCGCGGGAGTGGCTCCTGCAGTACGTCAGGAGCGTCGAGGGCCGAGGGTGGATGCACCAAATAAAGCGATTGAGGGGTTTTTGCGCTCAACGGGACTAATGCGGAAGCAGTTGGAGGTACGTGAGGGGCCTAAAGGGCCTGTTTATTTTGCTGTTATAGAGAGGGCGGTGCGTCCAGCAGCAAAGGTGATTGCAGAGATGGTACCGGAGATTATCCATGGATTTGATTGGCCGAAGTCCATGGTTTGGACAAAATCCGCGATCAAAAGTGGAGAGTGTTTAAAGTGGGTGCGACCTCTGCGGGGTGTTTTGTGTATTTTGAATGGACAACCGATTTCCTTTGAGGTAGAGGGGCTTACAAGTGATTCTGCAACAGTTGGGCATCGCTTTATGGCTCCAGCAAGCATAAGTGTTAAGAGTGTTGCTGAGTGGCAGAAGAAACTTGAGATCTCTTTCGTGATGGTAGAAGTTGAAGCCCGCCGCAAGCACATTCTAAAGCAAGCTCGTGCCTTGGCGGAAGGCAAGAGTTGCCGACTTGTGGATAACGAACGTCTTTTAGATGAGGTTGTAGGGTTGGTAGAATGGCCCGTCGTCTTGATAGGCTCTATTGACGAAACCTATATGAGGTTGCCGAAGGAGATTTTGGTAAACGTGATGGAGAAGCATCAAAAATATATGGTGGTGAGTGTTCCAGAGACCGGTGAGTTGGCACCATATTTCATTGTGGTTTCTAATCTGGAGACGTCTGATAAAGGGGCAACTGTAGTAAAGGGTAATGAGCGTGTGTTGCGGGCGCGTCTTGAGGATGCCCGCTTTGCCTTTGAGAGGGATAAATCCCGCACACCACAGGAATTAAGAGAACATTTGAAGATGCTGGATTTTTATCCCGGCCTTGGCAGTCTGTATGATAAAACTAGGCGGATGATAAGTCTGGCGCGTGTGGTAGGGAATAGTGTGGGTTTAGCGGGGTCTCAGGCCATGATAGCTGCCCGGTATGCCAAGTTGGATTTAGTGAGTAGCACCGTTGAAGAGTTTCCCAGTCTTCAGGGTGTTATGGGCGGTATTTTGATGTCAAACTGGGGGGAATCAGATCTTCTGGCAACGGCCATAAGGGAGCATTATAAACCTTTGAATCCGAGGGATGGGATACCCACAACACTGCTGGGTCAAATTATAGCGCTGGCGGACAAGCTTGATACGTTGTTTAAGTTTCAAAGTATAAATGAAATGCCAACCGGTTCTGGTGACCCTAATGGTTTACGTAGGGCAACGCTGGGGATCATACGTATTATGCTGGAGGGAGAGGAGGCACTGAGTAAGTTATCGTTACGTGGTTTGAGTGCTCAATATGATGGGGTAGATGAAAACAAAGTCTTGGATTTTATCTATGACCGATTGAAAATCCATTTGCGCGGGCAAGGCTTTCGCCATGATATTATTGACTCTGTGTTTACCTCTAACTTTGAAGATAGCATTGCCTCATGTGTTGAGCGTATTAAGGTTCTCTCAGTTTTTCTCAAAACAGAGGATGGTGAAAGCCTGCTTGCAATCTACCGACGTGCGATCAACATTCTCACCATTGAAGAAAAGAAGGATAAAACGCGATATGATAGTGAACCGAATTCTGCACTATTCTCTGAACAAGCCGAATATGATCTAGATCAGCAAGTAACACAGCTGGCATCGGATATAGGCTCAGGTAAAGGATTTGAGGAAGATGTCTGGTCTCTAGCCAAGCTACGTTCGCCGGTGGATAATTTCTTTGCAAACGTTATGGTTAATGCATCGGAAAAAAATATCAGAGAAAATCGGTTGCGGTTGTTGGCTCAAATACGATCAATTCTTGATAGGGTGGCAGACTTCTCTCGTCTGGAGCTACACTCATGATGGCTGATAAATGGGTTTATACATTTGGCGGCGGTACAGCAGAAGGCAATGCTGCTATGCGTGATTTATTGGGAGGTAAGGGGGCTAATCTTGCCGAAATGTGCGCCCTTGGTTTGCCTGTGCCACCAGGGTTTACCATCACTACGGCGGTATGTGCTTTGTGGCAAGATAAAGGAGGTGTATATCCATCTGGTCTTGAGGAGCAAGTAAATGTAGCATTAACTCAGACAGGTAACATTGTTGGCGGTAGTTTTGGGGATGAAGAGAATCCGCTTTTAGTCTCGGTGCGGTCTGGCTCACGGGCCTCTATGCCCGGTATGATGGATACAGTGCTTAACCTTGGACTAAATGACGAAACAGTTCAAGCGCTGGCACGTGCTTCGCAAGATGAACGCTTCGCCCAAGATGCCTATCGGCGCTTTATTCAGATGTACGCCAATGTTGTCATGGGCGTTCCTCATTACACCCTTGAAGAAACTCTGGAGGTATACAAAGAAGACAACGGCCTTTTGATGGACACAGATCTGGAGGCCGATGATTGGCGAGCGCTTGTTGAGATGTATAAAGTGTTGGTAGCACAAGAAGCTGGGCGGGTTTTTCCTCAAGATGTCAGAGAGCAATTGTGGGGTGCTATTGGTGCTGTGTTTAACTCATGGGATAATGAGAGGGCACGTACCTACCGCCTTTTGAATGATATTCCTGAAGAGTGGGGTACAGCGGTGAACGTGCAAGCCATGGTGTTTGGTAACAAGGGAGATGATAGTGCTACTGGTGTTGCGTTTACGCGTAATCCATCAACAGGTGAAAAAAGTTTTTTTGGCGAGTTTCTCATCAATGCTCAAGGCGAGGATGTGGTGTCCGGTATTCGTACCCCTCATCATTTGACCAAAGCGGGCCGCGAGACTCATGGTAGCAAGGCACTTTCTATGGAAGAGGTGATGCCTGGTCCGTTTAATGAATTGGTGGAGATTTATAAACGTCTAGAAGTCCATTATCGAGACATGCAAGATATGGAGTTCACTGTTCAGGAGGGGGTGTTGTGGATACTTCAAACCCGTGCGGGCAAACGCACAACGCGGGCGGCTCTTAAAATTGCAGTGGATATGGTAGATGAGGGGTTGATTAATAAGGCAGAGGCTGTGCGTCGGATTGCACCATCGTCTCTTGAGCAATTATTGCATCCGGCGCTAGACCCTGATGCTTCCCGTGAGGTTATAGCAACAGGGTTGCCTGCTTCACCGGGGGCAGCAAGTGGTGAGATTGTATTTCATGCCGGGCGGGCGGAAGATTTAGCCCGACAGGGGCGCAAGGTTATTTTGGTGCGGGTGGAAACAAGCCCGGAGGATATCCACGGAATGCACGTAGCCGAAGGCATTTTGACAACACGGGGCGGTATGACAAGTCATGCAGCGGTTGTAGCGCGAGGCATGGGCAAGCCGTGTGTTTCGGGCGCGGGGTTGTTGCAGGTAGATTATGGGGAAGAGATTTTACGTGCTGGAGATTTAGTCTTTAGGGGTGGTGATCTTATCACCATTGATGGTACAGCTGGACAAGTTCTAAAAGGTGAAGTGCCGCGAGAGCCTGTTAGCTTGTCAGAAGATTTTGAGCGATTGATGGCATGGGCCGATGGGTATCGGCGTATGAAAGTGCGTGCTAATGCAGAAACCCAGGGTGATGTGGAAACAGCGTTGCGGTTTGGAGCAGAGGGTATTGGCTTGTGTCGTACTGAGCACATGTTTTTTGATCAGAATCGTATTTTGACGGTGCGCCGGATGATATTGGCTCGCAACGAAGAAGAGCGGCGCGGGCCGTTGGCAGAAATATTGCCGATGCAGCGTGATGATTTCACTATTCTGTTCCGTCACATGGTGGGACTGCCGGTAACTATTCGCTTGTTGGACCCGCCTTTGCATGAGTTTTTGCCACGCACCAGCGAAGAGGTACAAGAGATCGCTAATGCTCTTGGAATTTCTCCTGCTGAGGCCCGTCAGAAAGTTGCATCTCTTTCAGAGTATAATCCTATGCTGGGGCACAGAGGCTGCCGTCTTGGTATTAGTTTTCCCGACATTTATGAAATGCAGGCTCGTGCTATTTTTGAGGCAGCCCATATTGTTATGCAGGAAACAGGAGAGGTCATAATTCCTGAAATTATAATACCTCTTGTGGCCATGCGTGAGGAATTTGATGCCCTAAAAGAGTGTATTGCAGAGGTAGCGTGCACTGTGGCGCAGGAGTGTAACACTTCGGTTGAGTATCTAGTGGGCGTCATGATTGAACTGCCTCGTGCAGCTTTGCGGGCTGGTGATATTGCTCGCTCGGCGGCGTTCTTTTCTTTTGGTACTAATGATTTAACTCAGACGGTTTATGGTATCAGTCGAGATGATTCGGCCGGATTTCTCAATGATTATGCCGCCCGTAACATTATGGCTCGTGATCCGTTTGTATCGCTTGATACGGAGGGGGTAGGGGAGTTAGTGTCTTTGGCGCTAGAAAGGGGGCGGGCAGCGCGGTCTGACTTGAAAGCTGGTATCTGCGGGGAGCATGGGGGTGATGCGGACTCTATTCACTTTTGTGAAGAGATAGGTCTGGATTATGTATCCTGTTCTCCTTACCGTATTCCTATCGCTCGGTTGGCGGCCGCTCATGCGGCTTTGAATAAAGATAACCTTCTTCGGGATGCAACTGAATAATGGCGTCAAGTAAGGCGAGCCTTCTTGAGAGCATAAAACAAGAAGGTCGGGTTGGGCTGGCACATGCTCTTTCCATGTTGGAAGAAGCACCGGAATCGGACAAAGCGTTGGTTTTGTTGACGGAGGCATGGAGGGTGCAGAAAGCCCATAATATTGGCTTGACAGGAACTCCAGGTGTAGGCAAATCCACCCTTGCTGGCGCTCTGGTGCGGGAGTGGCGTGGGCAAGGTAAAACGGTTGGCGTCTTAGCGGTTGATCCCTCTTCTCGTTTGACAGGAGGGGCGTTGTTGGGAGACAGAGCAAGGATTGTATCACAAACCGATGATGATGGAGTTTTTGTGCGCTCTATGGCGGCCGGACGTCACCCCGGCGGACTGGCAGAGACAACTACGGCGGCGGCAACCCTCATGGGCGCATTTTTTGACAAGGTGGTTGTAGAAAGTGTTGGGGTTGGTCAATCAGAATCTGATATTGCCGATATGAGTGATACGCTCGTTCTGTGTATTCAACCGGGGGCGGGCGATAAATTGCAATTTATGAAGGCGGGTATTATGGAGTTGTCGCATATTATTGCTGTGACTAAATCTGATATGGGCGATGTTGCTCACCATGCTTTAAGTGATGTGGCGGTTCACATGGGACAGGCAGTGGGCCCGTTTTCAGTTTCTGCTCAGCACGGGGAGGGGGTTGATGCTCTGGCTGAGGTAATAGATGCTCACTATAGTGATTTGGTTTCATCAAATCAGTTGGTTTCGTTGCGGCATGTCCAAGCGTGTCGTCGTCTTGAGGTCACTATAAAAGTTCGTTTTGGGGAAGAGGCGCTTAAGAAGGCTGGTGCTCTTTTGGCACTAGAGGAGGGGCATTCTCCCTTTTCTGCCATGGCGCATATTATGCGTAAAATGGAGGCCTAATAGCCAGAGATCCTTTGCATGCGTCGCCGTGCCAAACGCGGTAACAGAGATGATAGCCGATCTGATGTCTGCACACCTTTTGAGCCATAATGATGCACTGTATCGCCTTGAACAGCGGTATGGACAAGACGGGCAATATCATCAGGCTCATGGCTGTAACCCATTTGGTCAAGGATTGCCGAGGGATGCATCTGGTTACGCACCATACCAGTATCTACAAAGGCGGGCATAATGTCGTGGACGAGAATGTTATCTTTCTCCAGTTCAATAGAAAGAGACTCGGTAATGGCTCGCACCGCAAACTTGGTGGCTGAATAAACGGAAAAATCTGGCACCCCATAAACGGCTGATGCCGATGACATACTCACAATATGGGCGCTCCCATGAACCTGTGCCGTATGGCGTAGACACGCAAGAGAATTGTGAATACCGATAACAACACCTTTTACGTTGACATCTATGGTTGCCAATTGTTTGTCCAGTGATACCGTATCAAACGGTCCTATATGTAGGATACCCGCATTGTTAAAAAGAACGTCCATACGTCCACCTGTGTGTACGGAAAAATTGTTTATTGCCTCATTAAATTCATCATTGTCTGTTACATCAAGAGGTTGGGTGTGGCACTTATCTACTCCTAGCTTGTCAGATAGTTGCTCTAGACCCGTGCCATCAATATCATAAAGCCCTGTAAACCAGCCCTCTTTAGAAAATAATTGCGCCGTAGCTCGTCCGATACCGGTGGCTGCTCCGGTGATAAAAATTGCTGGGTTATCTTGAAGGGTCATGGTTTCTTCCTCTAGTCAATAGGATTGCTATTGAGAATGCCCTCGCTTGCAAAATGCGCACGTACACTTTCGGGAGAAATGGCCACAGCCTTGTTTATGTCTTCTAGGTCAGAGGGTACAAACCAGTGAATCTTGCCCGTTGTATCATTCCATGCATCACGTACGGCACAAGCCACTTCAGAGGGGGGTATAGCTCTGAATGCACCCTCCTTGGGAGCATTTTCCACAACGCCCTCCGGCAAAAGAGGTGTATCAATTAGACCAGGTAAAACATCGGAAACTCGAATGTTTAAGGTGGCAAACTCAATAGAAAGCGCTTCCGTTAAGCCCTTAACTGCCTTTTTGGTAGCTGAATATGTCGCAATGTTCGGCATGCCAAAAATGGCAGACGAAGAAGAGGTGTTAAAACACAAAGAGTTTTCAGTGTTCTTAAGGAGTGGCAACGCAGCATGAATGCCATTCAGCACACCAATGAGATTAACGTCAATAATCTGAAGTTGATCTACAAAATCCATCTCCGCAAACGGACCACCAACCCCTATGCCCGCATTGTTAAAGAACACATGCAAACGGTTTCCCGTGACTTCACCAAAAGCCTGTAGAGCGGTATCAAAGGCCACCTTGTCACGTACATCAAGAGAAAAGATCATGCAATTTTCTGCGCTTAACTCTTGTTGCACAGCATCAAGAGCTTCTGTATTGATGTCAGCTACCCCAATAAACCAGCCATCTTTTGCAAACAATCGCGCTGTTGCAAGGCCAATGCCACTAGCACCACCTGTAATGAATATAGCGTGGCGCTTGTCAGCGTGAGCCATTTATTCAGCCACCTGAGAGGTAGATGCTTTGCCTGCTGCGAGAGATTTAGAACGAGAGGAATTCTGATTTAGCATGAGAGTGTCTCTACCACATTCTCTATACTTTGTCAGCTTTCCACTTTGGGTGGGCCTTACGTGTATACATCAAGTGCTACATTGAGACTTGGGGCAGAGTGAGTTATCCAGCCGGTTGAGATATAATTGACGCCGGTTTCAGCAACAATGCGAGCAGAGTTGAGGGTGATGCCGCCGGAAGCCTCTGTGATGGCGCGTCCGTCAACTAAACGCACGGCTTTGACGAGGGTGGCTGGGGTCATGTTGTCTAAGAGGACAGCATCAACGCCAAGATCTAGCACTTTGCTAAGTTGGTTGAGGGTATCTACTTCTACTTCTAGTTTGAGCATGTGTCCGGCATGTTGCCGAATGCGGGATAATGATTGGGTGATACCACCCGCCGCCGCAATGTGATTGTCTTTAACGAGTAAGCCATCATCAAGCCCAAAACGATGATTAACTCCTCCACCGCATACAACAGCATATTTTTCTAGGAGGCGCAGATTGGGTGTTGTTTTGCGGGTGCAACAAATACGCGCCTGAGTGCCGACAATAGATTCAACAAGGGCCAGGGTTGCTGTAGCTATGCCTGATAGATGCCCAAGAAAATTAAGAGCCACACGCTCAGCTGTCAAAATAGAGCGGGCGTTACCCTGAACAAGCGCTACCGTCTCTCCTGCTTTTACCCGAGTGCCATCGCAAACCTTTGGAGTGAATGTAAGGTCTTGACCCAAAAGGTGAAATGCTAAACGTGCAACACCAAGACCAGCTAAACATCCCTCCGCCCGTGTCACAATTCTCGCTTCAAGATCAATCTCTTGCGACACAACGCATTGGGTGGTGACATCGCCTGCACGACCTAAATCTTCCTCCAGCGCCTGACGCACTAAAGGCTCAACGAGAACATCTGGTAGCGAGCTAGCAGGCACGATCTTTTCTTATGTCATCGGCGCGGGTGGCGGCGGTTTCTGCAATGTGGTTAACCTCTTTAAGGGTTAGGGTCATCTGTCTCTCAAATATAGTGCGTGTTTCTGGAAAATCCTGTCGGAAATGTCCTCCTCGGCTTTCTTGTCGTAGAAAAGCCGCCACACAAATAAACTTGGCCGTTGTAAAACGATTAGCGAGTGCATCTCCTGCCGAGACGGTGCGCTCTAGACGTATAATCTCGCTTAGCGCTTCCCCAAGACTCGTCGCGCTACGTACAGTTCCCACTTTTTCACTCATCAAGTGGCGTAATTGGTCTACAACTGGCATAATGGCAGGGGGTGCGGGTTTATCTGTTTTTACCAGAGCAATCGGAGCAATTTGTCTTGCGGAGGTAACATCCATGGGTTGGCCTTTTAGATCGTCAGCAATGCGTGCAGCCATCACTACTGCCTCTAGCAAAGAATTGCCTGCTAGACGATTGGCGCCATGACACCCCGTACATGCAACCTCACCACACGCCCATAAACCATCTAGGGAGGTGCGACCATTAGAATCTGTTGCTATCCCACCCATGTGATAATGAGCTGCTGGAGTCACAGGAACAGCCATCTCAAGGGGATTGAAACCAAGAGATAAGCACTGAGCGTAAAACGAAGGAAATCTATCAGGCAAAGTATTACCGAGAGCCCTTCGTGCATCCAGAAAAACGCGCCGCCCTTCGTGTAATTCGCGGGTAATGGCGCGTACCACTAGATCCCGTGAAGCTAGTTCAGCATCATCATGGGTGTGCTCCATAAAACACTCACCAGCCTCATTAACAAGTTGTGCTCCTTCACCCCGTAGCGCTTCGGTCGCAAGAGGGGTGGGATCTCGTCCGACATCAATGGCTGTGGGGTGAAATTGCACAAACTCCGCATTTGTTATTGCAGCGCCTGCTCGTGCTGCCATGGCCAACCCATCACCATTGGCAGATTTAGGGTTGGTGGTAACTTGATAGATATTACCAACTCCACCAGTGGCCATCACCACACAGTGTGCTTTGAACAGGAGAGGTGTTGTCGGTTTGCAGCTATGAACAGGGCATACAAAAACACCGACCACCCGCTCATCTTCAATGGCTAAATCAAGAGCCACATAACCTTCCAGAAAACGTACAGAAGGTGTGTTGCGGGCGGTATAAGCGAGAGTGGTCATAAGTGCTTGTCCGGTGCAATCACCCGACACGCTGATAATGCGCCTCTTACTGTGGGCTCCCTCTTGACCGAGATGCAGTCGACCATCCGCCTGTTTATCAAAAGAGATACCAAACTCTATTAAATCCTTCACACGGGCAGCAGCCTCTTGGGTAATGAAAGTGGCGACATGAGAGTCGGTTATTCCTTTACCGGCAGCTATGGTGTCTGCCGCATGACTGTGAGGGCTATCATCTATACCCAACGCCACCGCAATACCCCCTTGCGCCCAAGCGCTTGCGGCTCCACTGCCAACTGGCGAGGCAGTCAGCAGGCTAACGGGACAAGGAGATAGTTTTAGTGCTGCAAACAAGCCCGCAAGCCCCGCCCCTATAATCAAGACAGGACCAGCATCAATAACATTATCTTGAGAAATACCGCTTGTGGTAGGCATATAAGTGTCAGGCGTCAAGGGCTATCATTCGCTCAATAGGTTGCCGCGCACGTTCTGCCAACAACGGGTCAATGGTTACTTCATCACGCATTTCAATCAGGCAATCCAATATGTTTTCAAGGGTAATTTTTTTCATGTGCGGACACAAATTACACGGGCGCACAAATTCAACATCGGGATGCTCTACGGTGACATTATCGCTCATAGAACATTCCGTTACCATAACAACCCGTGCAGGTTTATTGTCTCCTATCCAGCGTATCATGCCGGAGGTAGAGCCAGAAAAATCGGCCTCATCAATTACATCGGGGGGACATTCGGGATGCGCAATAATGATAATCCCTGGGTTGTCCATGCGATAGCGGCGTAACTCTTCTGCTGTAAATCTCTCGTGCACCTCGCAACGTCCCTTCCACGCAATGATTTCAACTTGAGTTTCACAGGCAATGTTACGAGCTAGATATTCATCGGGAATGCACAAGACTCGTCTAGCGCCTAGGGATTCAACAATCTGAACAGCATTAGATGACGTGCAACAAATATCAGACTCAGCTTTAACGTCAGCACTGGTATTCACATAAGTGACTATTGGCGCATCAGGGTAACGCTCTCGCAACAAACGCACATCGGCACCAGTAATAGAGGCGGCTAAAGAGCAACCTGCTCCAGCATCGGGAATTAAAACTGTTTTGTCAGGATTCAGCAGTTTTGCTGTTTCTGCCATAAAATGAACGCCACATTGGACAATAACATCAGCTTCGGTTCTTGCAGCCTCGCGGGCCAGTTGGAGGCTATCGCCTGTTATATCGCTAACGCCGTGGAAAATCTCTGGTGTTTGGTAATTATGGGCTAGAATAACGGCACCGCGCTCTTTTTTGAGGTCGTTGATGGTACGAATGAGCGGCGCAAAGAACGGCCACTCAACAGAAGGGATGACATTTTTGAGCTTCTCATAAAGAGGGGCCATATCACGGGCTAGACCAGAGGTATAGGTAAGATCAGGCCGCTCAAGGGGCGGGAATTCTTTGATGCTGAGAGGTGCCTCATATGGGGTGGAAGAATGAGTTTGCATTGTTGTGTACTTAATTTAGAGGGCCAATTGCTTATGCTTATTTTGAGCATTACTAACGTAACAGATAGGTTCAAATGATGCAAATAGCAAGAATTGTGATAAAACTGTTATAGGCTTTTCAGAGAATTTTAGGGAAAAGGCCTATTATGGGTGTAATTACTCTCATCACAATTTTTGTCACATTATGTATCTTGATTAAAGGGTGCAAAGCTTAGTAGGCTCTGCTTGGTAATGCGTTATGAGGTATAGAGTAGCTGTGGCGTGGCTCTTTCAGGCGGTGGGGGAAGCAAACAGGAATATATTATGATACGGGATTGTGTGGTGAAAGCCTTGAGGTCCGCTGTTAAGGTTCAGGATAGACAGCGTATGTCCACTTTGCGTCTTATGATGGCGGCTATTAAAGATCGTGATATTACTCTGCGATCAAATGGCACATCGGATGGGGTGTCTGATTCAGAATTGTTGGATGTTTTTGGATGCATGGTGAAGCAACGACGAGAGGCGGTGTCGGTTTATGAAGAAGCGGGGCGACCTGATTTAGCGGAACGGGAACAAGCGGAGGTTTCTGTCATCAGTGAGTTTTTGCCTTTGCAGTTGGAAGGTGATGAGATGCGCACAGCTTGCGAGCAAATTGTGATGGAATTGGGAGCCACCAGTTTGAAAGACATGGGTCGGGTTATGGGAGCGCTTAAAAAGCGCTATGCTGGGCAAATAGATTTTACCGTCGCCAATACGATTGTCAGAAGCCAGCTCGGTGAGGTGGTTTCGTCATAGATTAGGTAGTGGTGTTGGCAAAACCTGCCAGTTATTTATCTATTTTTTCATAAAAGCTTTTCGGTATAGGGGAGGCGTGGTATCGTGTTGCCTCTGAAGTTAGGGTGGCGCGGACGGTAAACCATGGTGTTTTCTGACAGTTTTCTTGAAGCCGTGCGTATGCGGATATCCCTGCGGGATGTGGTGGGGCAACGAGTGCAGTGGGACCGTGTTAAATCCAACCCAACACGGCGCGACT
The DNA here is from genome assembly GCA_036881865.1 of Parvularculales bacterium. Classification (NCBI taxonomy): domain Bacteria; kingdom Pseudomonadati; phylum Pseudomonadota; class Alphaproteobacteria; order Parvularculales; species Parvularculales bacterium. The sequence continues at coordinate 45,108 of JBAJNM010000003.1, forward strand.
GGTGGGCGTGCTGCCCATTTCATCAAGAAAAGACTCCTAGTTTTCACGTAGATGAAAATCGTAACCGCTATCATTGTTTTGGTTGTGGGGCTTCAGGGGATGTAGTGCGTTTTGTTATGGAGACAGAGAATCTGCGCTTTCCGGAGGCGGTTGAAAGGCTTGCCAGTGAAGCGGGAATTAAGCTACCTATTTTTGACCCTCAACAAGCTGCCCGAGAAAAACATCGCGCTGGTTTGTATGAGATTATCGGCGTTGCCCAAGATTTTTTTCGTCATCAACTAACAACTCCCGCAGGCGTTCAAGCTCGCGCGTGGCTTGAGGGGCGGAGGGTGACAGCCTCTATGCAGGAGGCGTTTGCTGTTGGGTATGCTCCGGGAGGGCGTGACGGGCTTATCTGCGCCTTACAAAAAAGGGGTATTGGCACTGCCCAGATGCTTGAGGCCGGATTGACGCTTGTCAGTCAAGGCGGGGAAGTGCGTGACCGATTTCGCCACCGTATTATGTTTCCCATCCATGATGATGGAGGACGCGTGATTGCCTTTGGAGGGCGAGCACTAGATGAAACAGCTCCTGCTAAATATCTAAACTCTCCCGAAACACCAACGTTTCAAAAACGCGCCGTACTTTATAATTTTCATAATGCTCGCCGTCTGGCCCTTAAGGTAGGAACGGTCATTATGGTCGAAGGTTATATGGATGCCGTTGCCATGGCGGGCGCTGGGTTTGGTCATGTGGTAGCACCTCTAGGCACAGCTCTGGGAGAGCGGCAGATTGAACTGATGTGGCGGTTAGCACCAGAACCTATCATTTGTTTTGATGGCGACGTAGCCGGTATGCGGGCTGCATGGCGGGCCATGGATATTATTTTGCCATTGTTGCAGCCAGGACAATCGGTGCGCTTTGCTATGTTACCAGAAGGCGAAGACCCAGACGATGTATTGCGATTACAGGGAAGGGCAGCGATGCAAACCATTTTGGCACAAGCACAGTCACTGTCAGATGCGCTTTGGGAGCGTGAGTCAGTTGGTGGTTCGTGGGATACGCCGGAACGTCGCGCTCAACTTGAGAGTCGTCTGGAAGAATTAGTGAACCAAATCCAAGACACTAAAGTACGTGCTCATTACCAGAGCATGATGCGTGAGCGATGCTATCAACTATTTAGAGGGGCAACGCTCAAGGGGCGAACGTATAGAGGGGGTGAGGGGTCATTTGACCGTAACAGGGTAGGGCATAACACAATGGCTCCAAGGCCCGAAACTCGGCGCAATAAATTGGCGCAAGATGTGCTATATCCTGGGGCTCGTCTGGAATCTCTGATGGTGTTGATGATGCTCAACCACCCTATGTTATTGGGGGATTATGGCGAAGATTTTGGGCAAATTTTGTTGCAAAAACCGTGGCTTAATGATTTGAAAACTGCTATCATGGAAGTAGCGGCTCAGAATGACCCCCTTGACAGGGAGGCGTTGGAGCGCCATTTGTCAGGACAGAATTTGATGGGATATGTTGAAAGTCTGAGGACCGATAGGGCCCTTCAGAATGAGCCTTTTGCGGGCTTGGATAGTGATCAGGTGACGGCATCGGAAGGATGGCGGCATATATGGGAGCGTTATAAAAGGATAGTCTTGTTGCCTGAGGCCTTACAAGAGGCTGGTAGGCGCTTGGTTGAGCAACAGGAAGAGGGAGACAGTGAATTCGCCAATATAGGCGAAATAATAAATCAGATCGGAGGTCATAAGGGGAGTGAGACTCGTTGGGATGATCTAGAATCTTCTTCAGAGATAGTGCAGGCAAAAGGAATCGCAGAGATTAAATAGTGGTAACAGGATAAGTGGTAACAGATTTAAGAGTCCTCCGCATGCCTAATGGCAGGCTGGGGGCTTTATGGACGAACTGTTTTCGATTAAAGAAAGAGAGAAGGTATTCTGTTGGGGGGAGTGTTGTTGGAGTAGTGATAAATGGTAAATACGCAGGCGGTAAAAACAAAATCTGGGAGAAAACTGAGATCTAAGAGTAGTGGCAAGAGCAAAAGTTCTGGCTTTGCATCAACAGCAAGTGTTGATGAGTCGGGTGTTGCTGGTCTGGAGATGATTGTTCAAAATTTGATCAAAGTCGCGGAAAAACGTGGAAGTGCTACGTACGATGACCTCGGTAAACTCTTATCTCAAGAGAGCGTTTCCGCCGAGTATATTGAAGATATTATGGCAAAACTAGCGGAGTTGGGTATTGCCTTTACTGAAACAGGTATTGAGGTCGGGGGCGATGATGAATCTGGACACGACCAGACAGATGGTGAGGTTGCTGTAAAAGACGAGGGGAGTGTGTTGTCTGCTGAACGGGCTAAGACGGGGGAAACCACGGACCGCACTGATGATCCTGTACGAATGTATCTACGGGAGATGGGTAGCGTTGAATTGCTTTCTCGTCAGGGGGAGATTGCGATCGCCAAGCGGATTGAAGCCGGGCGAGACATTATGATTGCCAGCCTGTGTGAAAGTCCTCTTACATTTCAGGCGATTATCATCTGGCGTAACCAACTCAATGAGGGTAGCGTTTTGTTGCGTGATGTCATTGATCTGGAGGCTACTTATGCAGGTCCAGAGGCTCGGAAGGTAGATCGTAGTGCTACTGGCGCACCAGATAGTGCTGCGGGGGGGCGGCCAAATATTCCCTCAGTCGGAGCGGTAGATGAAGATAGCGAAGATGATGATGCCATGGGAGATGGCAACAGTAGCGAGAGCGCTTTGCCTCTAACTACCATGGAATCTGAACTCAGGCCCAAGGTATTAGAGGCTTTTGACAGCATTGCCTCTAATTACTGGAAATGGCGCCGTCTTCAAGATCAAAGCGTTGAGCGTCGCCTAAACAATGAGATGCTTTCGCCCTCTCAAGAGCGCCGGTATAAAAAACTACGTGACGACATTATAGAGAACGTGGAAAGCCTGTGCCTACATAATGTCCGTATAGAATCTCTCGTTGATCAGCTTTACGATCTCAACAAACGGTTGGTAGGACTTGAGGGTCGCCTGATGCGTTTAGCTCATGGGCATAATATACACCGTGAGGAGTTTCTCAAAAAATATTATGGCGCTGAGCTAGATCCAAATTGGGTGCGGAGGGTAGGTCGTCTTGTAGGCCCCGGATGGAAAGATTTTGTTAAGGCTGAACGTGTGCAGATTAACGAGATTCGTGCTGGTATTCAGGATTTGGCCATTGAGACGGGCTTGGACATAGGCGAGTTCCGGCGCATTGTTCACAATATGCAAAAGGGAGAGCGAGAAGCTCGTACAGCCAAAAAAGAAATGGTGGAGGCTAATTTACGGCTTGTTATCTCCATTGCTAAGAAATACACCAATCGCGGATTACAATTTCTGGATTTAATCCAAGAAGGTAACATTGGCCTTATGAAGGCGGTGGACAAGTTTGAATATCGGAGGGGTTATAAGTTTTCTACATATGCTACGTGGTGGATTCGTCAAGCCATAACGCGTTCTATTGCTGACCAAGCACGCACCATTCGTATACCAGTGCATATGATCGAAACTATTAATAAGTTGGTTCGTACCTCACGACAAATGCTACATGAAATTGGCCGTGAACCAACACCGGAAGAGTTGGCAGAAAAACTCAACGTGCCATTAGATAAAGTCCGTAAGGTTATGAAAATTGCCAAAGAACCTATTTCTCTTGAGATGCCTGTTGGCGATGAGGAAGATAGTCATCTTGGCGATTTTATTGAGGATAAGAATGCAATTCTTCCTATTGATGCGGCTATACAGTCCAATCTTCGGGAGACTACAACACGGGTCTTGGCCTCTCTTACGCCACGGGAAGAGCGCGTTTTACGGATGCGCTTTGGGATTGGCATGAATACAGATCATACGTTGGAGGAGGTGGGGCAGCAGTTTTTTGTTACTCGTGAGCGCATTCGTCAGATTGAAGCTAAAGCCTTGCGCAAACTCAAGCATCCCAGCCGTAGCCGTAAATTGCGCAGCTTTCTCGATGGTTGATGAGAATTAGGGGGTTATGGGGATTAGTGTTGAATCGCTCTTGCGCTCCTCTTACGCCTTGTATAATTAGAACGAGCGATAATGTGGGGCCTGTAGCTCAGTTGGTTAGAGCGAACCGCTCATAACGGTTTGGTCGCAGGTTCGAGTCCTGCCAGGCCCACCATGCGCTTTATGTTTTGCTTGCGTTTTCAATTTGTTTCCTTAAATGGCTAAGCAGGACGGGGAACTTACCATCTCCCTTTTTTAAAATTGAGACAAAGGTAGCTCGTTGCTCTTGTGCCAGCCAGATACCAGCTACCTGAAGATCAAAAATCTTATATCCTCCATCTTCGCGGAGTAGCCACCAGTTTAGGTTTACAGACTGATCTTTTCCTGCCATAGTAATATGGCTCTTAACTATCACTTCTTTGCCCCTTGAGCCTTTGTTGGTACTGTCTGTGATTTTTACCATTGCATCGGAGTAATCTGAAAGACGGCTGACATAAACTTTGGTAATGAACTCTTTCAGTATATTGATGTATTCTTTGAGTTGGTCTTCTGTGGGAGTGCGGGCATATTGCCCCAGTGCAAATCGGGCAACACGGCGAATATCCACCTTGCTTACAAAAATCTTAAGAAACTCTTGTTTGCGCTGTTCTGGGTTGGAATTTTTTAGGAGGGCAATAACAGCTTCCGCTGTTTCGCCAGCAAAGGCTTCTGCCACAGCATCATCGCTAGCTAGCACATGAGCAGGGTGAGTGGCCAACACGCACAGGGCGATAGCAACACCTACAATCATGCGGGGCATAATCGTAGAAAAATATTGGAAAACATAAGAACCTCCTGAAGTATTGAGGGTACACTATGGGTTTTTGGTGCTATCGGTCAAGACGAATCATCATCTAAATCAGAAATATCTGGTAGATAGTCTACACCATTTGCATTGCTACGACGTTGGCGAACGGCATTGGTTTGGCTTTGAAAATACAGATTCCGGACAGTAGCATAATAATCTACGGAGGTTTTTTCCAGATGATCAATAAGGTTTAGGTTGCGTGCCCGTAGAGAAATACCATTCACGGTACTACGTGTTATCAAAACCTTTCTACTTGCATAATAAGCGAAGGGATCAAGCGCAACATCAACGCTGCTACCAATTAAATCCCGCGGAGAGGAAGGTCCTATGATAGGTAAATGGAGATAAAAACCCGACCCAATCCCCCATACACCAAGGGTTTGGCCAAAATACCCAGTTTTTTTAGAGTATCCAAAACGGTCAGCAATATCAATCAAGCCGCCAATGCCAATCGTGCTGTTGGTGCTAAACCGCACCATAACGACCCACGCATCATACATCTCACCTTGTAGCATCGTGTTAGGCAAATAGACTGGTGTTCTGAGGTTGTCCAAAAAATTAGACACACCATTCTGAATGGGTTGCGGTATGATGCCATGATACCAAGTGGCAACTGGTTTTAGAAGTATGGCGTCAAAGAAGCGGTTGACCTCAAACGTGTAGCGGTTGAATGGCTCTAGGGGGTCACTTATTTCTGCTACTTGGTTGGCGGTGGTTATCTGATTAGCACTCTTGTCTGGGAGTTGTTTTCCGGCACACGCACCCAGCAAAAATAGCGCTATTAGGGGCAAGGTCAGTGGCAAGGGTAAGGGGGGAGATACGATAATTTGGCGGATTGCTGAGGGTTTTCTTAACAAGACGTGAATCATGACGAAAGAGTATATCGCGTTGTGTGATTCTAAACCAGAGAATCGGTTATGAGGTTTCTCGTACTTGTATGTAGAGTAAGTTTACCATATAAGTATGTCTTTATGTTTGCTAGAGAGATAGAGGAACAGAATAGGTAACAGGATAATATGCAGAATAATGATGGCAAACTACACAGTGACACATTGCTAACGGCGCTCAGGGCTGTGGGAGATTCTACCAGACTGCGTATTCTGATCATTCTGTCTCATGGTGAATTGACGGTCAGTGAGCTTACGCGTGTCTTGGACCAGAGTCAGCCTCGTGTGAGTCGTCATCTTAAATGTCTTGCTGCGGCGGGTCTCGTGGTGCGCCACAGAGAGGGGACATGGGTTTTGTATCGACTGGCGGATAGGGCAGTGATGGGAGAGATTGTGCGCTCTCTGGTGGGTTGGGTAGAAACGGATGACGATATTGTTCGGCGTGATGAAGGGCGTCTGTCGGCTGTGCGTCATGACCGGGCGGTTCAGGCGGCTGCGTATTTTCGGAGCAATGCTGCTGCGTGGGATAGAGTGCGGGCACTTCATGTGTCAGAGGCTTCTGTTGAGGAGGCTATGTTAGAGATGGCCTCGCAGGCGCACTTTGATGTCATGGTGGATTTGGGTACGGGTACGGGGCGCATGTTGGAGACGTTTGCCGGACGAATAAAGCAAGGTATTGGTTTTGATGTCAGTCATGAAATGCTGTTTTTTGCGCGTACCAATTTGGAACGGGCAGATCTAGGTCATTGTCAGGTGCGTCATGGCGATATCTATAACGTGCCTCTAGCGGATAATGTGGCAGATTTAGTAGTGATGCATCAGGTGTTGCATTATCTGGATAATCCGGCGGGGGCTGTTAGAGAGGCGGGTCGATTGTTGCGACCAAAGAAGGGACGATTGGTGGTAGCGGATTATGCACCTCATGATTTGGAGTTTTTACGTCAAGAGCATGCTCATCGGCGGTTGGGGTTTCGCGCTGAGGAGGTAGCGGCGTGGATGCGTGAGGCTGGTTTCGGACTGATAGAGATGCGTTCTTTATCTGATAATAATGGCGAAAATCCTTTGAAGGTTGTTATCTGGGCCAGCAAGCGACAAGGTCGTGCGGTAAGGGTACCGCGCGCCTATCATGAGGGTGTTCATAAGGTTGAAATCAATAATTATGGATGAAGTGCAACTCTCGTTTGAGTTTTTTCCGCCCTCCAGTGAGGCCATGGAGGTGCGCCTTTGGAAAGCGGTTGAAGGCCTTGTGCCTTTAAGCCCTCGCTTTGTGTCTGTTACTTATGGTGCAGGGGGCAATATCCGCACCCGCACTCATGAGACGGTCAAACGGATACACAAGGAAACAAGTTTAGCGGTCGCGGCTCATCTTACGTGTGTTGCGGCTAGCAGGGATGAGATTGATGCCATCGTGCGAGATTATTGCGATGCGGGTATTTCTCACATTGTCGCCCTGCGCGGTGATATGCCCGATGGCAGTTCTTACAACTCTCATGAGCAGGGCTATGCCTCAACACCTGAGATGATAATTGGTATCCGCAATCAAGGTGTAAGTGAAATTAGTGTTAGTGCTTATCCTGAAGTTCATCCGGATACATCGTCTATGGCGGCTGATATTGAACTGCTGCGGCGCAAGGTAGAGGCAGGTGCGGTGCGAGCGATAACTCAGTTTTGTTTTGAGACGGATGATATTTTGCGCTACCGCGATAAAGTACGCGCAGCGGGTTTAGAGATACCTATTGTACCAGGTTTACTACCGGTGACCGAATTTAACGGCATGGCTCGCATGGCGAGACGTTGTGGAGCCAGTGTGCCAGATTGGTTAACCCGTAGATATGAGGGGCTCGAAGATCAGCCAGAGGCTTGCAAGCAAATGGCTGTTTGCATGGCAGTTGAGCAATGCCAACGTCTTCTTGAACATGGTATTACAATGCTTCACTTTTATACTCTGAATAGAGCAGAAATCGTGTCTGCTATTTGTCAATCTATTGGTGTGGAGGCCTCTTCACTGTGTTCTTTGCATGATTTATCAACAGCGAATAGAAATGAATAATGGCTCAGGATTGTTCCAATGAGGCAAAACGCACTGAAGCGCTAGTACAGCGTTTGAATTCACGTATTTTGGTGTTGGATGGAGCGATGGGATCTCTTATTCAGGGACACGGTCTTGAGGAGGGAGATTATCGAGGAACACGGTTTTCTGATTGGCGCTGTGATCTGAAGGGAAACAATGAATTACTCACCTTAACGCGACCAGATATCATTGAGGGCATTCATCAGACTTATCTTGAAGCGGGTGCGGATATTGTAGAAACTAATACGTTTTCAGCGACAAGTGTGGCTCAGGCTGATTATGGCACACAGGGTTTTGCGTATGAGTTGAATTATGAGGGGGCGCGTTTAGCGCGTCAGGCGTGTGATGCTTTTATGGAGCACCACAAAGAGAAGATATGCTTTGTGGCGGGGGCTATGGGTCCGACACCTCGTACGGCATCTTTGTCGCCGGATGTAAGCGACGCTAGTGCGCGCAATATTACCTATGATGAGTTACGGGTTGCTTATGAGGAGGCTACGCGGGGGCTTTTATCGGGCGGTGCGGATTTGTTGTTGGTGGAGACTATTATTGACACGTTGAACGCTAAGGCAGCACTTCATGCAGTTGCGGATGTGTTTAAAGAGATGAGATGGCGCGTACCAGTTATTGTGTCGGGCACGATTACTGATAAGTCGGGGCGTACTCTTTCTGGTCAGACGGTAGAGGCGTTTTGGTATTCCATCCGTCATATACGTCCTTTAGCGGTAGGTTTGAACTGTGCGTTGGGGGCAGAGCAATTACGCCCTTGGCTTGTTGATTTGTCACGGGTGGCAGATGTTCCTGTGAGCATCTATCCCAATGCTGGGCTACCCAATGCTTTTGGTGAGTATAACCAAACTGCGGATCAAATGGCAGAGCATGTGGGCCAGTTTGCACGTGAAGGGCTCGTTAATTTGGTCGGTGGGTGTTGTGGGACAACACCCGAGCATATTCGTGCTCTCTGTGGGGCGGTAAAAAATGTTGCCCCACGTTCTGTGCCGGATTTTGTACCCTTATTGCGGCTTTCAGGGTTAGAGCCGTTTACTCTGACGGGAGATATTCCCTTTGTTAATATAGGGGAGCGCACCAACATGACCGGCTCGGCACGGTTTCGCAAGCTTATTACTGATGGAGATTATGATGCTGCCCTAGAGGTAGCCCGCCAGCAGGTGGAAAATGGTGCTCAGATCATTGATGTTAATATGGACGAAGGGATGTTGGATTCTGTTGCAGCTATGACGCGATTTTTGAATCTTGTTGCCGGTGAACCAGATATTGCGCGTGTGCCAGTGATGATTGACTCATCAAGGTGGGAGGTTTTAGAGGCCGGTCTTAAGTGTGTGCAGGGTAAAGCGATTGTGAACTCTATCAGTCTCAAGGAAGGTGAGAAGGTTTTTCTTGAGCAAGCGGTTCTTGTGTTGCGTTATGGGGCGGCAGTGGTTGTGATGGCTTTTGATGAACAAGGGCAAGCGGAAACGCTTGAGCGCAAGATGGAGATTATCTCTCGTGCTTATGGTTTGCTGACGGAGAAAGTGGGTTTTCCACCGGAAGATATTATTTTTGATCCCAATATATTTGCCGTTGCTACCGGTATTGAAGAACATAATGAGTATGCCAAAGCCTATATTGAAGCTGTAGGTCAGATACGCAATAAGATTCCCCATGCTCATGTATCGGGTGGGGTATCTAATTTGTCATTTTCGTTTCGAGGTAATGATGCAATACGGGAGGCTATGCACACGGTCTTTTTGCATCATGCGATTGCGGCGGGCATGGACATGGGCATCGTCAATGCAGGTCAGCTGGGGCTTTATGGAAACGTTCCAGATGATTTACGGGAGCGAATTGAGGACGTGCTGTTTAATCGACGGTCAGATGCCGCCGATCGCTTGCTTGATTTTTCGGAGACGTATGGTGGGTACAGTGCTAGCAAGCAGGTGCGGGATGTTTCATGGCGTGACAAGTCGGCAGAAGAGAGGCTTATTTATGCTTTGGTCAATGGTATTGGCGAGTTTGTAGAGGAGGATGTAGAGGAGGCTCGCAAAGCAGCAGAACGTCCATTGCATGTGATTGAAGGTCCGTTGATGGATGGCATGAATGTTGTGGGCGAGTTGTTCGGTGAGGGAAAAATGTTTTTACCTCAGGTAGTTAAAAGTGCACGTGTTATGAAGCAGGCGGTTGCAGTTTTGTTGCCTTATATGAAGGAGGAGGAAGGCAAGGGCGAGAATCGGCATTTTGCAGGTCGTATCTTGATGGCCACTGTTAAGGGAGACGTACATGATATTGGCAAGAACATTGTTGGGGTTGTCTTGCAGTGTAACAACTACGAAGTGATTGATTTAGGGGTGATGACACCTTTGCCGGATATTTTGTCGTCAGCCCGTAAACATGATGTGGATATAATTGGTTTGTCGGGGCTTATAACGCCAAGTCTGGATGAGATGTGTGCTGTGGCCTCAGAGTTGCAGCGAGAAGGTTTTGATATTCCGTTGCTTATTGGAGGGGCTACGACAAGTTTAGCTCATACAGCGGTTAAGATACATCCTTGCTATGGGAGGGGTCAGGCGGTTTATGTGCCTGATGCGAGTCGTGCGGTAGGGGTTGTAGCGAGTCTGTTGTCGCCGGATAAACGTGCGGATTATGTAGATACCATCGCTCACGATTATGATGAGTTCGCTACCCGTTATCGTAATGCTCAGGAGGAGGTAGGGCGGTGCGCTCTAGTGGAGGCACGTGCCAACCGGTTGACGCCCGATTGGGCGGCTTATGTGCCACTACAGCCTTCTTTTGTGGGAGTGCGGCATTTTGATAATTATTCCTTAGAGAAGCTAGAGCGTTATATTGACTGGCAACCGTTTTTTAGGACATGGGAATTGGTTGGGACGTTTCCGGCTATTTTGGATGATGATATTGTAGGTCCTACGGCGATGCAACTGTATGACGATGCCTGCGTCATGTTGCGGCGGATGATTAGCGAGGGTTGGTTGACAGCACGTGGTGTTATCGGCTTTTGGCCCGCCAATAGTGTTGGTGATGATATTGAGATTTATGGCGACGAGGAGCGTACGCAGTGTCTTGGTGTTTTTCATACTATAAGGCAACAAATGATGCGTCGTGGTGGTAGGCGGCCTAATTTGGCTTTGGCAGATTTTGTAGCGCCCAAAGAAACGGGTTTGCGCGATTATATTGGGGGTTTTGCGCTGACAGCCGGTCATGGCGAGGATGAAGTAGCTCAGCGTTTTGAGCATAATGGTGATGACTATAATTCTATTCTCTCAAAGGCTCTGGCAGATCGTTTGGCGGAAGCTTTTGCTGAATGTATGCACGAGCAAGTGCGCCGCGAGTTCTGGGGTTATGCTACTGATGAGGTGTTGACTAATGAGCAACTTATTGCTGAGGCCTATCAGGGTATTCGTCCAGCACCAGGTTATCCGGCGCAGCCGGATCACACGGAAAAACGTCTCTTATTTGATGTGTTGAACGCTGAATATCACACGGGAATTCGTTTAACGGAAAATTTGGCTATGTGGCCGGGCTCTTCGGTGAGCGGGCTTTATTTCAGTCATCCAGAGAGCGTCTATTTTGGAGTTGGCCGTATAGACCGGGATCAGGTAACGGATTATGCTGTTCGGAAGGGTATGACGGTAGCCGAAGTGGAGCGTTGGCTTGGGCATATTTTGAGTTATACGCCCAATCAATCAGCTGCAGCCTAGTTTGGTTAGCGATAGGCATTCACGGGGGGGATTGAAGGAAAATCAGTATTAGTGATAAGTTCAAGAGCCTCACGTGCCTTGAACTTTAATGGGCCAGTTTTTATCATAGATAGAGCGGATACCCATTTGCGCTGGATAGATTTTACTTAACTTGGTTTTTTTACGCCAAGTTATTGTGGTTTTTAGTGAAAACCCTTTCAATCTTTTCTGTGTCTTGCTCTGTCCATGGCCCGCCATGATGCAGTTTCTGTATCAGTCTCCTTAAATCTTGCAAATCTGATGTATTCTTTATCACTACCATAAAGTAAAGGAAGTGTGATAGAGAATTATATCTCTATATGTGATTGGTTACACAACACCAGATCGTGATCGGATTATTTTTTACTATCGCTCTGATTTTCTCTGTGCACAAAGATGGCTCGGGCAGATGGAACAGTAAGTGATAATGAAATCTGTGCCTTTCATGATGTATTGCGGGTGCCTCCTGAACAAGAAAAACGAGTGGAGCAGTTTTGGTATTTAGCACAGCAAGGTGTTGTAGGATATGAAGCCTATGCGAGTCAGATTATGCGTTTCTATAGTGATAAGATTGGCATTTTGGAGGATGTTCTTGCGGGACTTTTTCATGTTGCGTTGGCAGATGGTAGCGGGATTGACTCCCATGAAGAAGTTTTTTTGGTAAGAGTTTCTGAGGTTTTTGGTTTCTCTCATGCTGAGTTTCAGCGTATCTATGCGAGCCATATGGGGTTGGTGGAGGAAAGCCTTTATCTTGTTTTGGAGTTAGAGTCAGGAACTAGCCTTGAGTCTGTGCGTGAGGCGTGGCGGCATTTGGTGAGGGAAAATCACCCTGACCGCTTGGATAGCCCGAGGCGTGTCAGAGGAGTTGTTTCAACAAGCCCTAATCCTCTTGACTATCAAATACTCTGAGTTATCAAAGTGATATTATAGCACATAATGCTATCATCTCATGAGCAAAATACTAAACTAAGGTAATTATATACTTTAGTGGAAAATGTCATCAGGCATAGTGGAAAGTTTGATACGCCCCGTTACTGCATTATTTTACCGGTATTGAGCCTAATTGGAAGCTGGTATGCTTTAGTCCCTTTAAGCACTTCCTTTTTCTTTTCATAGTCAAACGGCGTTTTTCCCCGCTGGTCTCTCGCCTGCGGGTTAGCCTCGCGATTCAGTAGCACTTCCACCACCTCCTGGTGTGTTTATCCTACCCACTGAAAAATGAAGAGGCGTCCAACCAAGAGTAGTTGGGTACCTATATCGGCATTGCTTTTGAGAGTGGACTCAACATCCGCTACCGTAGCCGTATACCAAAATTCAAAACTCAACAATACATTACCCTGTATCGCTAGAGTTGCAGGCCATACAACCAGCAAAACGGGCCACCCAGTATCGCCGCTGGCGCTCTGGAGCAAGATAACAGAATGATTTTTGCTTTATTTTTACTTCTCTCCCGCCATATTCACAGATGCCTCCACATATTTCAGGATTAAGATCCTTGAGAAAATTTAACCGACTAAAAAACGTTAGTATTCTGGAGGCCTTACTGGGAATCCGTCCACTAAAGTATGTCGTTCCCCTAATTTTTGTTGGCGGATCTGGTCAAAGTGCACTACAACCCACGTTGTCCAACCCAAGCGGACGGCGTAGCTTAATCTCAAGGGCGGAATCTTTATACTCCTCGCACACCATATCTAAACAGGGAGTGGTTAGTACTTTATCTTCCCGCCATAACGCTGGTAAGCTAGATCGCGCAAAAGGGGGAATCTTGAAAAAATGTGGGGATATCCCAACCCTTCGCACCAACTGCTTAAAACCGTAGGTTCCCAAAGCGCGGATTTCTATAGGGCGTGCACTTATCCCCTGCAATGCCACGTCATAGCGCCCATCCCAAATGCCACGTCCATGAGAAGTTAAACGAAGAGGAGGCGCGCGCAATGCCCCTGTAGCCTCTCTTAAGACCAACACCTTGCTATCCCGCCACACAAGACGGCATCCTGCTAGCGTGCGGCCCTCACCCACAGACGCTGGGTTTTTAACTAGACACTCATGTAGAGATTCAAGCCGTGATAAACGTGGCCTATATCGACTCCCACTTACTGTCATCAACAAAATAGCCAAAGCCCTTAAACTGATTTCATCGGGAACATCACTAAAATGAGATGGAGTCAACCATCCATAACCCGCCTCTTCCAAAATTACCGCCTTGCGTAAAACATCCTGTGTACTCACCTCAAGGGACTTCCGCGTCCGTGCCATAACCTGCGCTACAGCTGCAAGGCGGGCCGGAGTTAATCCCTCATCAGCCAGATTCCCCATCAAGGCTCGCATGCGCACACGAGCAAAGCTTGTATCATTATTGGTGGGGTCTTCTCGCCAACTCACCCCCCCCTCTTTCAAGGTTGCCCGCAACTGAGCACGAGAAATTCCCAACAAGGGTCGCCACAACACAACAGAGTTATTCCTTCCTATACTGCTAGCAGGTGTCATGCGTGCCATAGCTGCCAGACCATCCACACCGCTCCCCCGTGCCAAACGTAACAAAACCGTTTCCGCTTGATCCTCCAGATGATGAGCCAACCCCAACACCTCAACCCCTTCACGGTCACACCATTCCATCATGAGATGGTAACGAGCCTCTCGCGCTTTTGCTTGAATGTTGGAGCGAGGTTTAGAGCCTATCCAGCGCAACACATGGTGAGGCACTCCCCATTGCTGACACAAAGCCGCTACATGATGGGTATCTGCCTCCGTCCCTTTCCGTAAACCGTGGTTTACCGTGAGTGCTATAAGGTTTGGTCTTTTATGACTGTCTTGCCACTTCTGTGATTCCCGCCACCGTACTAGCAACAACAACAAAGCCAGCGAATCCGCACCCCCTGATATGGCCACGGCCAAATGATCACATGTCGGACATTCATCCATGATGGTATCAAACTGCACCCTGTTCAGGGGTTGGTCATTAAGTAACGTGCTACCTAATCTATCCATTTTTCTAGTTATCATGTAAGCCCCCTAGCACTTGTTTTGGCGACTTTCTAAATTAGCGCGTTGCTGAATGGAAAGATCTGCCTCTGGATATTGAATTTGTAGCCGCTCAAATGTCTGACAAGCTTCGCTAACTTGTCCTAGACGAGCCAGTGACATGGCACGTTTCAATAAATTATCTGGGGCCTTATTGCCTCTATTGTTGTGCTCAAATCCGCTTTGAAAATTATCCGCAGCCTTCTGGTAATCCCCTTGAACGTAATAAGTTTCCCCCAGCCAGTAGAAAGCATTCCCGGTCAAATTATCATTGGGGTATTGTACCAAAAAGGTCTGCAACATTTCTTGAGCACGGTCTACATTGCGTTGCCGTAAAAGTTTTAGGGCCTCTTCATAATCAGTAGTCGGAACACCCGATAACAAAGCACTTTGGGAAACAAAGCCTAATGCGCGCGGGTCAGTACCAACATCAGAAACGTCCTCCGTCCCCGTCACCAAGTCATCTGAAATCTCTACACTCTTCTGGTCACCCTGATATGCAGCTGCGCCTGAGCTAGACACAGTGCTTAGTTGCACTCTTATATCTCGAATGGCCTCTTCCAAATCCTGCAACCGCAAATCCGTATCATTCTCGCGACGTACCCTATCTGCAGCAGTCAGATTCGCAAGATTACGCAACTCTTCAAGTTGTCCTGTTAGTTCGCGCAGAGCCCTTTCATACTCCTCAATGCGCGCCACTGTATCCGCCACCACTCGACTCTCCTGAGATATAAAAGAGTCATTCAGCGAAGTGCCTGTTGTTAGCGGTGGCTGTTGTGTCTGTTGTTGCTGCAAAGATTGAAATTGATCGTCAATCCAGCGCGGTTGTTGTAGCTCTGTTTGGGCTCTAATTTCCACAATTCCTGCTGTATAGCCCAACCCAGAAAGGAAACATATGAGTACAAACCACCCCCTGATGGTCAATGGGATTTTTACACTCGTAGCCACTCTTTTGATTCTCGCACAAACAACCATAAATTCTCATACATTGAGAATCGGCATTAGGGGTCACTAACAAAAAGTAAAACGTCTATTCTTTTTCATCAACAACCGATCGTAGCTCAGAGAAAACTGAACCCACATCAGTTAACTACCATAACCACCCGACGGTTTTGCTTCCAGCAACGCTCTTGGTTACACAAAGCTACAGGACGCTCTTTACCATACGAAATGGTATGCATTCTAGAGGGCGAGATTCCTAGACCCGAAAGATAGGTCTTAACCGAGTTAGCACGCCGCAAACCCAGAGCGATATTATACTCCCGTGTTCCCCTTTCATCGGCATGACCCTCAAGGGTTACACGAACATTGGGGTTGAGTTTCAACCAGGCCGCTTGACGACCAAGAATGCTACGTGCCGCTTGACTCAAATCAGAACGGTTCAGCGCAAAAAACACCCTATCGCCTACGTTAGCCCCCAAATCACCTTGACTACTTGGTGCGTGGGATGTTGACTCAACGCCTGTACTCAAACCCGTGCCATACGTGCTTCCAGTATTTTGTTCTGACTGGTCTTGTTTTTGGCTTGATTGGTCTTGCGGTTTATAGGAAGCACAAGCTGTTGCCAACACAAGAACAATCGATAACAAGAAAAGATGTACGCTCGCGCGATTTTGTTTCATTACAATTGCTCCTACAAATCTCAGGCTCTGCCAGCCGACTTCAGGCAGACATGCGAGTTCCTGTATAACACGTCTTTATTGCTTCTGCATAGGGCTCCCAGCCCATTATGAAAGTGCATAAGTTGCAACCCTGTCGGGTAGAGGTGAACACCACTCACTTACCTCTCTAATTAATGGTCAAAAATTGCTAATGGTCAAAAATTGCAGAAATATACCATAAAATCAGGGGGCTGGCGGTGACCATGACGGGTCAGAGGCAAACGTAGGGGCTGGCAACTGGCGGAGATTTTGTCCGGTCACATCCACCGTCCATAGTTCGGGGCCGCCATTTTCTCCCCGTGTTTCTCTGAAAAAAATTAATACCCGTCCATTCGGTGACCAACTGGGCCCTTCATTATGATACCCTTTCGCCAATATCCGCTCCCCTGTGCCATCTACCTCCATAACACCAACCAGAAACTGCCCTTTAGACCGCTTAGTAAAGGCAATCAAATCTCCCCGTGGTGACCAGACCGGCGTTCCATAACTACCTTCCCCAAAGCTGATACGCCGAGGGTTTGAGCCATCCACTCCCATCACATAAATTTGCTGGCCTCCTCCGCGGTCTGACTCAAACGCAATGAACTTGCCATCCGGAGACGGAGAGGGGGCAGTGTTGATAGACCGCCCCGCTGTTAGACGATTCGCCCGCCTAGTTTCCAAATCCATAATATAAATGTCTGAACTACCATCGTCCTCTACACTCATCACAACATGCTCGCCATCAGGCATAAAACGGGGGGCAAACGTCATGCCAGGGAAGTCGCCTACAATTTCTTGGTGTCCGGTTGCAACATCCAATAGATAAACCCGTGGTCCGTTAGGGCCATAGGCCATGTAAACAAGCTCTTGATCCACTGGACTAAACCGCGGGGTTATCACTAGCAGACGACCATCAGTTAGAGGTTGGGGATTAAAGCCATCTTGATCCATAACAGTGAGGATTTTTATCCTGTCATCTTTTGGCCCTGTCTCTGCCACATAGACGATGCGTGTGTCAAAATATCCTGCCTCGCCGGTAATACGCTGATAAATTTCGTCCGCTACTAGATGTGCCACCCGTCGCCAATTATCCTTCTCGGTCTGATATTGAATGCCTGCGAGTTCTTGACCAGTGAACACATCCCATAACCGTATTTCAACCCGCATAGTTGATGCTGTTTCACTCACAACGCGCCCTAAGATTAGGGCTTGTACGTTAATTACCCGCCAATCGGGAAAACTGGGTCGTAGGTTAATGTTTGGTGAGTTGCCGATAAAAGCGGCAGGGTCAACCTGGCGAAACAAACCTGTTCCCGCTAAATCTGATGATATAATTCGAGAGATATCCCGACCTATGCGCTTCTCCGCACCATAATTTGTGGCATTATTTACTACAAAACTTGGAATGGAAAACGTCAAGGGGTTCGTATGTCCTTCTGTAATATCAACCTCAAGGAGAGCATGAGCCGGTGTTGAGTTACCCACCACCCCGACCATCACTATCATCCCTGCCATCGCTGATAAAAAAACTGATACACCGTGCTGGTGCATGCCCCATAAAACCATTCCCACCCTCTCCGGCAACAGCTTTAACAAATTATCATTGTTATAATCAGCACTATGTATTGTCACTGTCTTAATCATCACTCTATTTCTCACTGTTCTTCTCTACCTATCTGTTTAGAACGGCACGTGGATCAAAGCGTAACACCATTTCGCGCCAATCTTTATACTTGTCTACATTGATGGAAAGGTCGAACGGTTGACATTGTCGTATAGCGCGGATGGCCGTTTCCACAGCACTGCGAAAATAACTATTTCCCAATGCCAATCTATCCTTATCCAGAGATTCTGGCGCTGCGGCCAGATAACCATCTGGCTTTAAGAATATCTTGATCGTAACCACAAGGGTTTCCGTATCTGGTGCGCCCCTTGGCACCGCCCAACATCTCGCCATTTGTGTCTTAATGGCTCGTTTAATGTCTACCGTTTCTCTGGCAGTTAACGAGGTTGTTCCTTTTTGTTGTTCTGGTTCGCTTTGTGGAGTGGTGGAGATTGACTTCTTATTGGTCAGAGGTGTGGGCAACTCACGTTTTGATTTTGTCTTCTTGTTGGACAGAGGTGTAGGGGCCTCACGTTTTAGTTCAGGCTCTGGCTCTGGCTCTGGATGCTGGAAAGATCGGACAGCAATCTCCTCAATAAGATCTTCCTCATTAACCAATTCAACCATTAACTCTGGAGAAACTGACGTAGGTGGTATCAACTGTGGTAGACCTATAATAGAAAAAAACAACACAGCTAAGTGCAACAGCGCCGAAAAAATATACCCACCACGCATAATACTAATCCGGCCTTGCTTTGTAGCATTTATCGATTTGGACGGGTCACCAGTGCAACTCTGTTAAATCCAGCCCCGTTCAGAGCGCCCATCACCTCCATAATTCGCCCATAAGAGAGGTCAAAATCTCCACGCACATAGATACGTTGGTCAACAACATGCCCCTCAACATTATCACTAATAGCAAAAAGACGTGGAATTAACTGTCCTTTATCTATCTTCGTCTCTTGGAGGTAAATATCGCCCTCAGCATCAATAGTAAGCGTCAAACGATCGCCCGCATCTACCAAAGCGCGCGCATCACTTTTTGGTAAATCAACTGGTACACCAACAGCCAACAAGGGTGCTGTGACCATAAACACAATCAACAGTACTAACATGACATCTACAAAAGGTGTTACGTTAATCTGGGTTATGGGCGTAGCTTGTCTTATGGCGCGACGCATAGAACGCGAAGGCATTGTTAGGATACTCCAACCCGACTTCGAGACAATATAATTGCCACATCATCAGAAAAGTTTTCCAAACGTTGCCGGTAAGACGCAATTTCATTATTCAGACGATTGTAAAAAATCACCGCCGGAATAGCTGCCAAAAGACCCAGCGCTGTTGCTAGCAATGCTTCAGCAATGCCCGGGGCTACCACCGCCAGACTCGTATCCTGATTAAGAGCAATAGATTGAAAACTATTCATAATGCCCCACACTGTTCCAAACAATCCAACAAAAGGCGCGACAGAACCAACCGTAGCCAACCCCAATAATCGTTGTTCAAGGCGCTCTAATTCGCGTTCAATTACTAACTCCATCACTTTTCCAACATGAGCGATAGGTTCAACATTGCCTCCCAACCCATCAGAAACAGACCCGGAAGACGGACGATCGGAGACCACCTTTTTAAGATGGTTCCACTCAGTCATAGCGCTCGCAAAAACAGCTGCCATAGGATGGGCATGCGAAGCATCAATCTGTTTCATCAACTTATCTAGAGAACGCCCACCCCAGAATATTTTTTCAAAATCTACGGCTTGTCTATGCAACCTCCTTATCAGGCGCATTTTTTCATAAACAACAGCCCATGTCCAAATAGACGCAAAAACTAAACCCAACATAACCGCCTGGACCACAATATCGGCACGCAAAATAAGCGTCCATAAACTAAGGTCTCCGTGTTGAGTGCCAGCAAGAACTGTTTCGGTTACAATAACGGCATCAGGATCCATTATGTCCTCTTAACTGATTAAATCTCTGTCACGATGTAGATGCGTAAGGCGATAAACAATGATATAAAGCATCAGGCAGTCGTTTCAATCGTCCTTCAAAATCAACACAGGCGACAGTGATATCTGCGCTCCATATCAAGGTTTCACCGCGCCATATAGTCTGCTGTATAACCAGTCGCACCCGCGTGATTCTATTAAATTGAGTACAAACCTCCAGCAAATCATCAATACGGGCAGGTTGATGAAAAGTCATGGTGATTCGATGAACAGTGTAAACCAGAGGAGGTTCTTCCGCCAACATCTGTTGATGGCTTCTTCCAACGAGGCGCAAAAAATCCGAACGACCCCGCTCTGCATAGCGCAGATAATTTGCATGATACACAACGCCAGAGAAATCCGTATCTTCATAATAGATACGCACCGGCAACATATGAACGTATTCCTTAGTCCTTCTGGACTTAATCTGTCCGGCGATATCAGGCCACTGTTCTTCTCCACCAGACATCACACACTTGTATCTTTTGTGTCTCTGTTTGTTCCGGTAGAGTTTTGCGTCTCTTTCTCATCAAACAACCCATCCTGATTCTCACCCCCTAATGAGGGAATAGGGGGCAACCCCAGATGAGCTAATGCTGCCTCTGTCAGCAATCGTCCTCGCGGTGTGCGGTTTAAAAATCCCTTCTGCATCAAATAAGGCTCTATCATTTCTTCAATAGCGTCCCGTGCCTCTCCAAGAGCAGCGGCAAGAGTTTCAACCCCTACGGGACCTCCCTGAAACTTGGTAGCCAAACAGTAAAGATAGCGATGATCCATTGAATCAAGGCCTAACTCATCAATCTCTAGTTGATGCAAAGCCTGACGGGCAGTCCCCTCATCAATGACCATATTACCAGCAACGCCTGCAAAATCCCGTACCCGACGTAGCAACCGCCCTGCCACCCGAGGCGTTCCCCGCGCCCGACGTGCAATTTCTGAAGCCCCCTCGTCGGCTACGTCAATCCCTAAAATCCGCGCGCCCCGATTGATAATCTGTTGCAAGGATTCTATGTTATAATAATCCAACCGAAGAGAAATACCAAACCTATCCCGCAAGGGAGTTGTTAGAAGACCGGAGCGGGTGGTAGCACCAACCAGCGTAAAGGGTTCTAAATCAATGCGCACAGAACGCGCCGAAGTCCCCTCGCCAATAACAAGGTCTAGCTGAAAGTCTTCCATGGCCGGATACAATATCTCTTCAACCGCTGGAGAAAGACGATGTATCTCATCAATAAATAACACATCGTGTGTCTCGAGGTTGGTCAAAATTGCTGCTAAATCCCCTGCCCGTTGAATCACTGGTCCTGAGGTGGCCCGAAAATTAACCCCCAACTCGCCTGCAATAATCTGCGCCAGCGTTGTTTTGCCCAATCCGGGCGGTCCTGCCAGCAACACATGATCCATGGCCTCGCCGCGCCCTTGGGCGGCCTCGATAAAAATAGATAAATTATTGCGCAAGTGCGGCTGACCGATAAAAGCTGCCAACCGCCGAGGACGTAATGCCAAAGTCCCCCCCTCTTCGTCCATCATGGAAGCTGAGTCTACCAGTCTGCTCACAAGGTCGTCTCGCTCGCTTGGGTTTGTACTATCATAATCTCTCCCTCATTGGCGCACGCCCCCATTCACACAGAGAGATCACGTAATCCTTGGCGAATAAGTTGTTTCGTTTCAGCGGTTGCGCCAAGGGTTCCCATAGCGCTTGCAATAGCGGATGACGCCTGAGTTTCGGAATAACCTAAATGAACCAACGCCGACACAGCTTCTCGCATGATACGAGAACGGTTATTACCAACCGCCACTACTCCCTTGTTATCCATAACAGGAAGGGCCTTGTCTTTCAACTCTGAGGTAATGCGTTGGGCTACCCGTGCGCCAACACCTGGTGCGCGAACCAGCGCCGGTTTATCTTCCACAGCAATAGCAGTAGATAATTCATCTGGAGACATAATGCCCAAAAGAGCCAGAGCTACCCGCACCCCTACCCCTTGCACATTCAGCAATAACCGAAACCAATGCCGCTCTGCTTCATCAATAAATCCAAATAAGCGCAGTTGGTCTTCTCTTACGTATGTCTCAATAGCCAGAGAGACCACCTCCCCTCGTTTAGGCAAATCCCGTAGCGTGCGTGCTGAGCAAATGACGTGATATCCCACGCCACCAACATCAATAATCAGCCAATCATCACCAGCATCATCAATAAGGCCTCGCAGCTTACCAATCATTTGTGTTTACCAATCATGCTGCACTGCTTCCCGCCACTGGTGTTGGGATGGGGCTATTATGGGCGTGGCAAACTGCAACGGCTAAGGCATCCGCTGCATGATCACTTTGGGGTGAACTCTTAGGCATGAGCTGGCGTATCATAAGACTCACTTGTGCTTTACGTGCATGCCCGGAGCCGGTTACGGCCTTTTTGACAACATTGGGCGGATATTCTGCTACCGGTATTTGTCGCCGTGCCGGTAGCATAAGACAAATCCCACACGCTTGTCCCAATTTGAGGCTTGAGACTATATCGCGATTACCAAACAAGCCTTCAACTGCCGCTTCCTCAGGATGCTGCTGGTCAAGAATCGCCTCCAACTCCTCCGCCAACAAAGCAAGGCGCTCTGGCACACTGATCAATGCATCCGGCACAATCACACCATTAGCTACATGGATGAGTTGATTGCCTTTTACGTCTACAACGCCCCATCCGGTATTTCTTAACCCCGGGTCAAGACCCAAAATACGCCGCACTTTCATAGGCCTATCCTAATAAAATTACCCCTTTGAGTTTCTTGGCTTGCCCAATTTTTTTCACAACAAAAATGATTTCTGCAGCAAAAAGGCATCAAGAAGAAAGTTTTTCCAGCACATCATCAGGCACATCAAAATTAGCATGAAAGGTTTGCACATCATCATTATCGTCTAAGGCATCTAACATGGCAATCAGGGTCTTAGCTGCATCTTCATCCAAAGGAACGGTACTTTGGGGCTTCCACACAAGAGTTGCAGATTGCGGCTCGCCGTAACGATCTTCCAGCGCTTTTGCAACCTGATGGAGTCTATCGGTAGCACAAAATAATTCGTGCAGCCCCTCTCTTGAGTCACATTCATTTGCTCCCACCTCAATAGCAGTTTCCAACATATCATCAGCGCTCGCCACACTTGAGGGATAAACCACTGCTCCCACATGGTCAAACATGAAAGACACCGAGCCATTTTCTCCTAAAGATCCCCCATATTTTGAAAAAATTGACCGAATGTCTCCTGCTGTTCGGTTGCGATTGTCCGTTAAGGTTTCCACGATAACGCCAACCCCATGGTTGCCGAAGCCTTCGTAACGCACCTCTTCATAGTTGGCCGTATCAGAATTAGAACTACGTTTAATGGCCCGTTGGATATTATCCCCTGGCATGTTGGCGGCCCTCGCCGCTTGTATGGCGGTGCGTAAGCGGGGATTATCTTCAGGACGGGGTGCACCCTGACGGGCAGCAACGGTTATCTCTCGCGCCAGCCGTGAAAACACACGGGCACGTTTTTTATCCTGCGCTCCCTTACGAAACTGGATATTTTTAAACTTGGAATGGCCCGCCATAGTAATTTTAATAGTATTATAAAACGTCCTACCTGTAAAAACTAGCACAGCGCATCCCGTCCATCACACCCCTTAACACCGACTATCAAGACTCCAGCGTTCCGTTACCACCATATCCAAAGGCTCATCATAAGGCTCACGGGGAGGTAGGCCTCTGTATTGTGCCGAAAAAGCCAACCCTACCGCCTCAATATTCCTTGTCCTGCGCAATTCTTTAAGGGTGCGGTCATAAAAACCGCCCCCATACCCTAAGCGAAACCCTTCATCGTCAAAGGCTAGCAGGGGAGTCAATATAATGTGAGGCACTACAGTTTTTGCATCTTGCACAGGCGCCATAATGCCTAAACTATCAGGCACAAGAGGATCCTCCTTTTGCCATGCGCGAAACATCAACGGCTCATCCCGTTCTATTACAACCGGGAGTGCCAAGCCCACACCGCGAGAGGCAAGCCAACCCATCAAAGGGCGAGGGTCTATTTCATAACCTATGGGCCAATAGCCTGCAACAACAGACGGCATAGTCTGCCGCATTCTAATTGCATTTTGAAACTGGTGCATCAATAAACGTGATGCTCTCCCAAAACTCAACCCAAGCCGACGTGCGGCCTGTTTGCGTAGTCTCCGTGCTTGTGTGCGGGCTTGGGCGCGGTCGTTCTCCAAGTGCGTGATAGGGATCGGCGACGGTGTTGAGTCTTTACCTGAAAAGAAATGGGGCATAATCAAATATGAGAAAGACCAAAGGCGCGATGCCGCTCTGGCCGTTGAAGCGCGAAACCCGAGACCTGAAAAACAGGTGGGTGCCGTATGAAGGAGACCACGGTCTCTCCCAGTGACAGCTCCCTATGGGATCGTAAGGCCCCGAGTATTATTATAGCTCCTTGCGAACCGAGCAGCACCACACAGATAAGACGAAAAACTCATCTTAACAATCACAAGTCTATCATTATAAAGTGATGAATGCCTAGCTAATCTAATCGTTTTTAATTTTGTTTAGCGTCAGCACCGTTGGAAAGCCATCTGCTGGTTCGCCATGAGCTTTCTGCCAATGACGAATAGCCGCCCGAGTCTTAGTGCCAATGATGCCATCAATTGCGCCAATATCATATCCCTGCGCTGACAAAAGCCGCTGCAAGGTTTTACGTTCTTCCCGCTTAAGTGGGCTAGCATTATCTGGCCAGCGTCCCCGAATTATATCACGACCCCGAAGCCTATCTGCCAAATGACCCACCGCCAACGCATACGACGTAGAATTATTATAACGCAAGATAACGCGGAAATTATCAAATGTCAGAAAAGCCGGGCCCCGATGCCCCGCTGGTAAAAACAATGATGCAGTATGCTCTCTCACTCTGCCTTCACTATCTGTTTCGTAAGGAGAAACTCCCAGTGCATCCCACTCTTGAAGGTTTTTGTGGACAACACTATCAGCTAGAGAATACTCAAATCCTTCTGGCACGTGCACTTCATAGCCCCATGGTTGTCCTGTTCGCCATCCGGATTTTTTTAAATAGTTAGCGGCAGAGGCCAACGCATCGGGAATAGACCCCCATATATCTTCACCTTCAACCCCATCAAAGTCCTGCGCATAGGCATGATAGCTTGTGGGAATAAATTGCGGATGCCCCATAGCGCCTGCCCATGAACCCTTCATATGTTCAGGGGCTATATGGCCTTGATTCAAAATCTGCAAAGCGGCGATCAGCTGCTTGCGAGCAAAAGTGCGCCGTCTCCCTTCATAATCTAGCGTTGCTAGAGCATGTACCACATTATATCGTCCCTGATATTTGCCATAGCTGGTTTCAATGCCCCATATAGCCGCCAGAATGTAGCGATCTACTCCATAATGAGTCTCTAGCCTATCAAACAAATCTCTATGGTGCGCTATCATGTTCTGTCCGGTGGCAATGCGAGTAGAAGAAACCGCTCGCTCCAGATAATCTTCAATCGCAACTGTCAACTCAGGTTGAGTTTTTGCAGCTATTATGATTCTATCATCCGGCTCAAAACCTTTCATGGCTTCGTCAAATATAGAGTCCGGAATATTGGCCACTATAACATCATGCCGCAAATCAGCACGCCATTCTTCCAATGACCGGCGTGGCTCAGGCACAACCGCACCCGCATCACAAGATCCGCAACCTAATAAACTCCCAAAAGTCAAAACCCCCCAAAGGTTAATTACATTCAAAACATGTCTTTTTACCATGAGCAATAGCATACCATGTTTCATGAAAAACTCAGGCGTATAATACCATAACAAACCCGTAATAATTTAGAGCAGTTCAACAGATCTCTCAGTCCATCAGGCCACACTCATCAAGGCCGCGAACGCTCCAAACAAATGATAAAACGTACTTGCTGGCACAACATGCCCCATAGGCATGCCCTCAGCGTCAACACAATCCACCCACAAGCCCGGCGTCACAAGAGGATCATTTAAGTAATATCTGAATAGAGCTTCAACAAAGTCCGTTATCGCGCTGGCCTCTGTCTGACCTGCCTTATATCGCACAATAAGTGCACGCAAGCGCTCTGTTTGAGGCCACAGCCGATGAGTTGGGCCACGTATCGTACCATCTAACCCCACACCATCCCACACAAGGCCAGTTGTAGAATTAATCCCCTGCTCTTCAGCAAACTGAAATAATCTATCTGGTAGCGCTGAAGAAAACGGCACACTCCAGCGCTTACAACACCACAACAACCAGACCCATTCATAATGATGGCCCGGCTCCCAAATCTCACCCTTTCCCGTTTGTATAGGCTGCCAGTCCTCTGCAAAAAACTCCCGCAGTACTCCTTTGTCAGCATCAAGAAAATGTCGCTCCAGCAACGTCACCAATTCAGCAGAGCGAACTATATAATCAATCTCACCGGTAGCCTCATAGAGAGCACCCATAGATTCCAATAAATGCATATGAGGGTTTTGACGACGGTGCCCCTCATCAGGCAATCCCTCCCGATAACCACCGTGGGTGGTGTCTAAAAGATGCGTATCCAAAAATAATAATGTACGTCTAATCAACGCTAATGCCCTATCATCCCTGCTCGCTCGGTAATACCAAGCTAATGCAAGCAAAACAAAAGCATGGTCATACGTATCTCGTAGCCCATCATAGACCGTACCCTCTGCTGTCAAACGATGACACCACCCCCCTGAATCTTCACGCCAACCATAAGAAATGAGAAACTCAAATCCCCGCCGTGCACCCTCAAGTCCCTCAGACCACCCAAGCATCGCGCCATGACTAAATACATAAATCTGTCGTGCCTGAACCCGAAGGCGTGTAATACCCCCATCCTCAACGTCCCCCTCACGGGTAAGGTATTCCCGAAACCCGCCGTGCTCTGGATTTACACCTGCACGAGCCCACAATGGCAAAGCTACTTTCTCAAGCCAACAGCGCACATCTTGCGCAACTTTACTCAATTCACCCGTTTGTACTCCCTGCTCCATTATACTTCATCACGGTGGCTCGCTTTAAGACGCTCCACTATGGCTTTAACATCCTGCACCCGATCACGTTGGGTTACCAACACCGCCTCTTCAGTTTCCACCACTACCATATCATCCAGCCCTACAAGAACTACCAAACGATGGTCTGCATGAACATAAGATCCTGACGTATCCTCCAACATCACATCTCCTCGCACCGCATTGCCTTCTCCATCATGGTCAGCAATGCTCCACAACGCCTGCCATGACCCCACATCATTCCACTCCATATCAGCAGGTATCACCACTGCCTTATCTGTGCGCTCCATCACCGCAATATCAAGGGGTAGGGAAGAACAATCCTGAAACATTGCCTCGTCAGGAGATAAAACATCTGCTTCCATAACCCCTGCTTCAAACGCCCTGCGACAGGTCTCTAGAATATCTGGACAATGACGTGACATCTCTCCCAACAAGATATCAACGCGAAACATGAAAATGCCACTATTCCAATAACACGAACCAGCCTCAATTAAACTCAACGCTTTCTCTTTGCTGGGTTTTTCTAAAAACTGTGCAACCGGCAAAGCGCCCCCTATCTCTTGGCCTTTCTCTGCTACAATGTAACCGTAACCCGTCTCCGGCCTATCTGGTCTTATGCCAAATGTTACCATCAATCCCTCATCGGCTGCCGTAGCGCCCGTGGCAACAACAGCATGAAACGCCGCTTCATCAGGAATATGATGGTCGGCAGGCATAACCAGCAAAACCGTTTCACCCGTATCCTGTTGTTCAAAATATATTGCTGCTAGGGCTATAGCCGCCGCTGTGTTACGTCCTATCGGCTCATGAATATAGCCGCCAGGATTATAATCCATCGCGGCTACAATCTGAGCCATCGAGTCACGATGTGCTCTACTGCCTACCATCAAAGCTGGACGGTATCCTTGAACAGAAATCCGCTGAAGAGTAGCCTCCATCAAGGACATATCACCGGTTAAGGGTAGAAATTGCTTAGGCTGTGCCGCACGAGAGGCGGGCCATAGACGTGTTCCCGCACCACCAGACAGCACAACAGGCTGAATTATTATCATAATAATGAAGTCTCATCCTCTATTCTTGGCTCAACCCGTATAGCGCACTCTTGTGGGATTATGCTAAAAGATATCTACTTTGTCTTGAGATTTTCTGTAAGCTATCTATGAACCAATCTTCTGCTAGCCCCTCGGCTGTTATTGCCTCGGCGCATCGTACTTTAACCCTTGAGATTGCTGGATTGCAGGCCTTGATGGATGCTCTTGATGGTCGCTTTGATCAAGCGGTTACTCTGCTCCACAAGGCACGGGGACGGGTCATTGTGTCAGGCATGGGGAAAAGCGGACACATTGCCAGAAAAATTGCCGCAACTTTAGCCTCAACTGGAACACCCGCCCAATTTGTACACCCTGCCGAGGCCAGTCACGGCGATTTAGGTATGATTACAGAGGTGGATATTATCCTAGCCCTGTCGTGGTCTGGCGAAACACCTGAACTCCATGACCTTGTAGCTTATGGTCGTCAGTTCTATATTCCCTTGTTGGCGGTGACGGCTAATCCAAACAGTGCTCTGGCGCAATCTGCTACAATTGTGCTGGCATTGCCGGATTCAGAGGAAGCCTGTCCCAATGGGTTGGCTCCCACAACCTCCACCACCATGCAGTTAGCCCTCGGAGATGCCCTTGCCATGGCTCTTCTTGAAAAGAACGGTTTCACTGCCGTCCATTTTCGGGATTTTCATCCCGGTGGACGTCTGGGTGCATCACTAGCGCCAGTGCGAGGTATTATGCACACAGGCGAGCATCTACCTCTTGTGGAGGCTGGTCTTCCTATGCAACAAGCCTTGATTACCATGTCAGCCAAAGGATTTGGTTGTCTGGGCGTTACCGATAAAACCGGCGCGCTTACCGGTGTTGTAACCGATGGTGACTTGCGCCGTCACATGGGGCCAGATTTGCTCAAGGCTAATGTGGGCGATGTGATGACCAGCTCTCCTCATACGGTAATACCGGATGCGTTGGCGGCAGAGGCCATGGCTCTTATGACCCGTCTTAAAATTACGAGCCTTTTTGTGGTGGAAGACACAGCGCCTATAGGCCTTGTTCATATTCACGATTTTCTTAAGCTAGACACTCAATAGACAGAGATGCAATAGGGTTGTGATCTATACTTTCTTCAACGCAAAGTGGGTGTTGCAAACCATTACCATCATCACAACCCTAACGCTAGCTCTTACCGGTATCAGTGTCTCTGCTCCTCTAGAGCCTAACTATAAGAACAATGATAAAACGAAGCCCCTTGTATCAGAGGGATTAGTGGTGACGAGTAGTGGTATTCAAACACCTATGCGCACCCACATTGGAAATATCGCCGTCCTCCCCCAGCAAGATGATGAACTTGTAGAACCCTATCATTATGCTCAAACCGTCAATCGCGCTCCTGGCGTTTTCATTCAGCAAGGAAGCGGTCAGGAGGGTTTAACCTCCATACGTTCGCCAGTTTTAACAGGTGGTGCGGGGGCCGGGTCTTTTCTTTATCTGGAAGACAGTATTTCTCTTCGAGCCCCTGGGTTCTCCAACGTTAACGGCTTGTTTGAGGCCTTTACGGAGGAAACTGGGAGCATTGAAATCGTGCGTGGGCCAGGTAGTGCTCTTTATGGGTCTAATGCTGTTCATGGACTTATCAACATATTAAGTCGTCCGCCATCTTTGGAGCCAGAGATTATTGTGGATATCTGGGGCGGTGAGCATAATCTGCGATACCTGCGCACCTCTGCTAGCACAACATTGTTGGGCGATGATGACGCGCTTTATGGCTGGCGGGGTAGTATGTTGCTGGCAAAATATAATGGTTGGCGGGAACACACCGGCTATGAGCTTCAGAAGACCCGTCTGCGCCATGATTATGAATATGGAAATACGACCATACGCGCTACCCTAACAGGTTTCAATCTGCGTCAAGAAACGGCAGGCTATATTTTAGGTCGCGATAATTATAAAACTCCGGCTCGGCGCACTAATCCCAACCCTGAGGCTTATCGCAATGCGTGGGCGATGCGGGCTGGTGTGCGATTTGAGAACACCCTAAGCGACACATTTTCTCTTGTGGTAACCCCTTATGGTCGGGTGAATCGTATGGAGTTTCTTATGCATTTTTTGCCGGGTATGCCTCTTGAAGAAAACGGCCATTGGAGTCTTGGCGTGCAGAATACACTCCATAAAAAAATCAGTGTAGGCGGACGCATAACCAGCGGACTGGATGTGGATTACACTTATGGCTTTCTCAAAGAAATTCAGGAAAGCGATACTGTTTTTGGACGTTTTGTTCAGGGTGTTCATTATGATTATGTCGTTAAATCTCTTGTGTTAGCCCCTTACACTCAGCTGCTCTGGCCTGTAGGTGATAAAGGCGAGTTGCGGTTGGGGTTGCGTTATGAATATACACGTTATGATTATAAAACCCGCAAGGCTGCTGGAACAGATGGGCAGTTTTTGCGCTCTCCTAACCGTACCGATAGTTTCCATGACCTAACGCCTAAAGTTGGTTATCTTTACAACTTCAGTGATAATCTGGCAGGGTTTGTATCTTTGGCGGTGGGCGCACGCGCTCCCCAAACCACCGACCTTTACCGTTTGCAATCTATGCAAACTCCGGGGGAGGTGAAATCAGAGCGCCTTAGAAGTCTTGATACGGGCTTGCGCGGGCAACTAAATTTTGTAGATCTCGCCGTAGATTTTGAATTCACCACCTATGTGATGCTAAAAGATCGTTTCTATTTTCGCGACGCCGATGGCCTTAATGTGCCTAACGGCAAAACAAGTCACGCGGGTGTCGAACTGGATTTTGCGGTTCCACTTTTTTCTCTTTCTTCTGACGATGGGTTTTTTCTTGCTGGTGCTATGACCTATGCCCGCCATCGTTATGAGTTTAACCGCCCTATCACTTCGTCTCCCGGGCAGTCCGAGACCATCCGCAAGGGGGCTGAAATAGATAGCGCCCCGCGCACTCTTGGCAATATTCGACTGCAATATAAGCAGCGGGATTTATGGAAAGCCGAACTGGAATGGGTGCATGTAGGTCGATACAAAACGGATGCCGCCAACACACATGATTATTCAGGTCATAATTT
This sequence comes from Parvularculales bacterium, assembly GCA_036881865.1. NCBI lineage: Bacteria > Pseudomonadati > Pseudomonadota > Alphaproteobacteria > Parvularculales > Parvularculales bacterium. The sequence goes on from JBAJNM010000003.1 coordinate 76,083, forward strand.
GTTGAACCTACGCATTCGGGGAGAGATTACTCCCGGCTTTTCAGCCTATGGTCGTATTCTCAACATAACAGATCGGGCTTATGCCGCCCGCGCTGATTATTTTCGCGGAAACGATCGCTACTTCCCTGGCGAGCCGCGCCGTATTGCGCTTGGCTTCCTGGCTCGCTTTTAGGACGAACTACTCTGCAAATATTAAGCCGCGAACTGTGACAAATTGCGGTTAATAATCTCTTCCGCTCTGCTCACGATGCGCTCTACCAGCTCCTTCACTGTTGGAATATCGTGAATAAGCCCTGCTACCATACCACAACTCCACGCGCCGGCATTCATATCTCCTTCCTGCATGATGCGTGGATAAACCCCGCCTACCAGTTCGCGAATATCATGAATGTCTACTTGCGCGCCCTTGTTCTGCTCGATCTCAATAATTTTATCTACCGCCGGGTTAACCAACACCCGCTCTGTATTACGCAACGGACGCATAATGAGACGGGTGTCTAACTCAGTTGCTCCAACAAGAGCTTGTTTTACATTCTCATGAACTGGTGCTTCTTTGGTAGCAATAAATCTTGTACCCATGTTTATACCATCCGCCCCCAATGCAAGAGAGGCTACCAGCTGCTCTGCCGTACCAATGCCACCTGATGCCACAAACGGAATAGACAATTCCTCAGCCGCCCTGGGCAACAAAATCATGTTGGGAATATCATCCTCACCGGGATGCCCTCCACACTCAAAGCCATCCACACTTACCGCGTCACAGCCAATTCTTTCAGCCTTAACCGAATGACGTACCGATGTGCATTTATGAATAACCTTAATCCTCGCTTCCTTCATAGCAGGCATATAGGCTTCAGGGCTACGTCCGGCAGTTTCTACAATCCTGACACCGCCTGTAATAATGGCCTCAATATATTCCGGATACGGCGGGTTCTCGAACCCTGGCAAAAACGTAAGATTGACCCCAAATGGCTTATCGGTCATTCCATGACAGCGGGTAATCTCTTTAGCTAAATCTTCCGGCGTTGTCTGAGTAAGGCCTGTTATAATGCCCAACCCACCCGCATTAGAAACAGCCGCTGCCATTTCAGCAAAGCCTACATAATGCATACCCCCCTGAATAACAGGGTGCTCAATGCCAAAAAGTTCTGTGATGCGCGTTTTCATGAATGTCTCCTTATGCCAAATAGAAACTATAGTATTGCGGTCCTGAAGTGTCTTGTCTACTGGCTCGTGGGGACTATTCAGCTCTTGGGAGGGAATCTCTCTATGAGGGCTACCTTATCGTCATCCTCAATTTTTTTGAACAATGGCTCCCCCACCGCAATTTTTCTACCAACCTGAAGTGCTGATGTCCCACAGTGAAGCCAATCTTTATCCTCAGCTAGGACTTCTGCCAAAGGTGTTGCCACCTTACATCCCAGCATCTCAAAAATACGCTCTGCCGAGCTCGGAATAATAGGATAAGCCACCACTGCAAACAAGTAACACAAATTGAGCGCCCAATAGATAATGGTGGCGGCTTCATCACGACTGACCTTGATTTTTGACCACGGCTCGGTGCGGGCTAAATATTCATTTCCCAATGCCCACAAAGCACGTGTTTCAGCGGCTAGTTTTTTGAACTCCATAGTTTCATGGGCTTTGATAATTTTTTCCATTTGATCTGTAACCCGCTCCTGTAGCCATGGGTCAGGCGTTGGGTGTTCCCCCGCATCGGGTATCACGCTGGCAAAGCGTGCACCTACAAAACTCGTTGTTCTGTTGACAAAGTTTCCCAACACATTAGCTAAATCAGAGTTAATCGCCACCTGAAATTCCTCCCACGAAAAAGACCCGTCAGAAGCCTCAGGCGCATTGGCTGTTAGATACCAGCGCCAGTAATCAGAAGGAAACAACTCAAGAGCGGTATCCATAAAGACACCACGTTTTTGGGATGTAGAAAACTTCTCGCCATACCAATTCAGCCAGCTAAATGCTTTAATTTTGTTTACCATTTTCCATGGCTCATCCAGACCCAACATGGTGATGGGAAAATTCACCGAATGAAATGCTACATTATCTTTGCCCATGAATTGAACATAGCAGACGTCATCGGCTCCCTTGTCAGTTTTCCACCAGCGCTGCCAGTCTCCACCTCCATTATGACTCCACTCAACAGTGGCAGCGATATACTCAATTGGCGCATCAAACCATACATAAAAGACTTTATTCTCAAATCCTGACCGCACCGCTCCATGACGCAACACCGGCACACCCCACACAAGATCACGGGTGATAGATCTATCTTGCACACCTTCTTTTAACCATTTAAGAGCTATGGATTTAGCCAGACTCGACCACTCACGAGAACGATCTATCCAGTCTTCTAACGGGCCAACCATTTTTGACTGTAGGAGAAACAAATGAGCCGTCTCACGAACTTCAAGGTCATAAGAGCCGGAAACCGCCGAGCGCGGCTTCAGCAAATCTGTAGGCTCTAGAAGTTTTCCGCAACTATCGCATTGGTCGCCTCGAGCGTTCTCGTACCCACACTCAGGGCAGGTTCCCTCAATATAACGATCTGGCAAAAACCGATTGTCTGCAGATGAAAACATCTGCCGCTCAACCCGCTCTTCTATCAGGTTGTTATCCTCCAGTCGGTCGGCAAACATTTGGGTAAGCTCGCGATTCTCCTTGCTGGACGAACGCCCGAAATAGTCAAATGACAAATCAAACTGCTCATACAGTTGCTTTTGTATAACATGTTGTTCGTGGCAATAATCCCCAACGGAGTGTCCCGCTTCCATAGCGGCTAATTCCGCCGGTGTTCCATGTTCGTCCGTAGCGCAAATTAACAACACCTCATGACCCTGCAGCCTCCGAAATCGCGCATGAACATCAGAGGGCAACATAGAGCCCGCTAAATTACCCAAATGCTTGATCCCATTGATATAAGGAAGAGCGGACGTAATGAGATATCTGCCCATGAAAACTCCAGTTTCATAAATGCATCGCTGAGCGGGGGTGGCACCTAACGTGTCATATCACAGTCAAAAACAATGCGATACGCACAAAAAAAGTGTGATACGCGCAAGCACGCTAGTTGACAGCTTTAAAAGCATCATAGCGCCAAATCCAGTTGCTTTGCGATTCTAAGACCCTCGGTGCCAGACGCGAGGTAGCCGCCAACACACCATACGCTATGCCCCGCGCAGGAAGATTGGAGAGATGAAATAATTTTCCATTGCGCCGTGCTGCAGCTTGAACGCAAGTCGTGCGTTTTCGGCGCAAAGCCTCATAGCGCTTGAACGCCGCTGGAATATCACTGCTTCCCGCCTGAACACACTGTGCCAAAACGGCGGCATCTTCAGCTGCCATACACGCCCCTTGGGCCATATAGGGCAACATACCGTGACAGGCATCCCCCAGCAGAGTCACCCGTCCTTGGCTCCAGCAAGCAAGAGGTGGTCGTTCAAACAGTGCCCACCGATAGGGTGTATCAATTGCCTCTACCACGGCTCTTACCTCCGGGTGCCAATCAGTGAAATACTGCACCAAATCGGCCTTGTCACTTAGTGCGACCCATGTTTCCTCGCGCCAATTGCTATCCTCTGTAATACCAACAAAATTGACCAACTCACCCCCTCGCATAAAATATGTAACCGCATGAGAGCGTGGTGCCATCCAACTGGTCGCTACAGGTTTCAGGTCTATATGCTGTAGATAATCTCTCGGCACCACTCCTCGCCATGCCACATGCCCCGTAAATGCTGCCTCTCCACTGCCCACCACGCTCTGGCGAATGGTGTTTAACCGCTTGCAAATGATAGAATGTATGCCATCAGCTCCCACTAGCGCTACGCCCTGCTCTGTGCTCCCATCTTTTATATGAACCTTAACACTCCCCTCATCTTCGTGAAAATCTGTAACCTCACGGCCAACCTCAACGCAATCGCCACACTGTGCCTGTACCGCCTCCCACAACACCTTATAAAGATCACCTCGGTGAACCTGCATATAAGGTGCCCCCAGACGCATCTCTACTTTATCCCCCAAAGATACTCGTGCAACCGTCCGTCCTGAATGAGCAAACCGCAGTTCAACAGCCTCTGGTTTGAACGCTACCTTTTCCAGCGCACGTCTTAACCCCAGTGCCTCAAAAACACGCATACCGTTAGGGCTTATCTGAAGACCTGCTCCTGCTTCATCAGGCGCGTGAGCACGCTCAAAGAGTCGCACCCTCACTCCTACCGAGTGCAGCGCTAAGGCTAATGTCAATCCCCCGATCCCTGCTCCCGAAATTAGAATAGTCATAAATGAACCAAAAACTAGAGTGTGTATTGTAATGCCGCATTTAGTAAAAACGATGTTACAGGTTAACAGGAGTACGATTATGGCTGTAGAAGAAAATAATAATTTTCAACGTAAGGGAGCTACAAGCAACGCCCACGTTGGAAAATTATTTGAAAAAATAAGTGAAAGCATTTTTTGAAAAAGAATATGACCAACTATATAAAATTTGGAGCTTATATACTTAAGTAACAATTTAAGGAAAGTCCCTGTTTACTGCTGTTTTTATCTTCCCGAAAAAATATATAAAATCAATAATTAACCCTACTGTAGGGTACAGTTTTTTGAGAAAAATGACATCTTTGATGAAAGAGTGTTCCTATCATGGATTGGCTAATTTGGCATATAAACTTTGCAGCACATAACATCTTGGGTTTTATGCCTATTGTTGCGATTGTTTATGGTTTGTTTTTTGTATTAAGAAGAAAATTTTCCAAACTACCCGACCCGTTCATTTTTGGGGCGCTCACATTTTTAATGTGTCTTTTCACAATTCTTTCAATTCCGAAATATATCTTTGAGTATAAGATAGTCTCCATGTACAAACACTTAGGGAAATATAAATTAGGTAATGAGGCACGCTGGGGAAATTTATCTGAGCCCCTTACTTTGTTTAGCACACCTATTGGGTTGTTTCACTTTATCAGTCCTATACCCGAGGTTGTGGTTGGATATGAAAAAACAGGGCACGTAATTCATATAGTTCGTATATCTACCGATATGATGAAGCACCTGTTATTCAGATAGTAGATGCAGATTGCGCTGATATGACAATATCAATATCAGAACCTGTAGATGGGATGTTTAAATACGGTTTGTTTTTTGAAGAGATGAACAAACATCAGCAACAAATATATTGCGATACTGACTACGAATATCAAGCGAAAATATTCTATTGTAAATACAAAATTCTAAGTAAGTTAACATTATCTAAGTCAAAAGATAATTTGATTAGAGATGTAAATGAGCAATGTAAAAGAGAAAATGCTATAATTACCAAAAACTTCTCTTGATATAGGAATCTCAAAGATAACGAAACGACACGGCTTTGATTTAGGAAGTGAAGAATCACTGATTTTGGTTGAATGCAAATCGCATACTTGGATGAAGAGTGTCAGCGTGCCTTCCGCCAAATTAACGACATGGAATCAAGCAATGTATTACTTTCATCTTGATCCAAAGAAGTACAAGAAGTTGTTTTGCATCTTTCAATCATCTGATCCTCATTCCTCCGACAATTCTGAATAAATGCCGTGCCAATTTTTATCCCCCAAAACAATATTGCCGGATACATCCTGCTCCCATTCCTTACGCACACCCTTAGAATAGTTTAGATAAAGGTTGCCATCCACAATCGTCCATGCCTCAGGGTCAATCGGCGCCGTGTATCCCCGCGAAATGGCATAAGCACAATAACCACCATATTGCGGTGCATATTTTTCTGGATGGGCGGCAAACACATCGCGGTTTTCCTCGCTGGCAAATCGCCACGTAGCCCCATGCCACACATATTCATACGCCTTACTACCCGTAGTTACCTTACCTTGTGTGAAATACGCCACAACATCCGCACCCTCAACGGCCACATGGTCCTTTGTGTTAATGCCGCCGCTTACACCTATATCAGGGGTTAAACTAACCGCTAACCCCGCCGCTAAAACTGCAATACTCACAAACAAATATGCCATACGAACCGGCGTCATTCTTACTCTCCTCGTAATCTTGAATCTTGAGAACCGTCCCTACGGCCTTACCGAGGCAGGATGCTCTCTCCCATAAGATAGCCGTCTACCGCCCGCGCCGCCTGACGGCCCTCCCGAATTGCCCACACTACCAACGATTGACCTCGACGCATATCCCCCGCCGTAAAGATTTTATCTAAATTGGTTTTATAATCCCTATCATTGGCTGCAACAACACCCTGCTCGGTTATCTCAACCCCCAATTCTTCCAATAGACCATCATAAATCGGATGCACAAATCCCATTGCTAACAACACCAGATCAGCCCTCAACACGAACTCCGTGCCTTCAATGGGCGTCATAGAACCATCCAAACGCACACACTCAAGAGTAGTGACCCGCCCACCTTCAGATTCAAAGCGTTTTGTCATCACTGAAAAATCACGCTGCGCCCCCTCCGCTTGACTGGACGAGGTACGCATTTTCAAAGGCCAATCCGGCCATGTAAGAGCTTTATCTTCGTGAGCAGGTGGTTGTGGCATAATCTCCAACTGAGTCACCGACAACGCCCCCTGTCGAAACGACGTACCAATACAATCAGATCCCGTATCACCCCCACCAATTACCACCACATGGCGTCCCCCCGCCAGAATGGGTGTTATGCCATGGGATACCTCATCAAAAACATTGTTTGGAATTTCACCACTAATTCGTCGGTTTTGTTGGGTGAGAAAGTCCATAGCGAAATGAATACCCTCGAATTCACGACCCTCAATAGGTAAATCACGAGGGGTTTCAGCTCCACCCGTCAACACGATCGCATCATGACTTTTCACCAATTGCTCCGAAGAGACTGTCAACCCGACATGAGTCTGACAATGAAAAGTTACTCCCTCGTCTTCCATTTGCTGAAGGCGGCGATCAATCAGATCTTTTTCCATTTTGAAATCAGGAATTCCATACCGCAACAAGCCACCGGGTCGTGCATTCTTCTCATAAACATGAACATCATGACCCGTCCGTGCCAATTGTTGAGCGCATGCCAACCCTGCTGGTCCGGATCCTACAATCGCTACTTTTTTGCCGGTTATGGAAGCCGCCGGTTTTGGAACAATCCACCCTTCACTCCATCCTTTATCTACGATGGCACATTCTATGGTCTTGATGGTAACGGGCTGATCTTCAATGTTAAGCGTACAGGCCTCCTCACAAGGGGCGGGGCAAATGCGCCCGGTGAACTCGGGAAAATTATTGGTTGAGTGTAACACCTGACATGCCTCTTGCCAATCATCCTGCCAAACGAGATCGTTCCAGTCAGGAATCTGATTTTCCACTGGACAGCCCGTATGACAATATGGAATGCCACAATCCATACAACGCGCTGCCTGCTGACGGGTTTGTTCATCACCCAGAGGTAAAACGAACTCACGATAGTGCCGTACGCGATCTGAAGCAGGCGCATAGTGGCGATCTTGTCGTCCAATTTCCATAAAGCCGGTAACTTTGCCCATGGATGTTATTCTCCCGCCGCCAAATGGTGATAATCGTCCCGGACGGCCCCCACTTCTTCCAAAACGCGGCGGTAATCCACCGGCATAACTTTGCGGAACAGCGGATGCCACACATCCCATGACTCTAAAATCTCACGTCCACGCGCAGAGTCCGTATAGCGCACATGATTGGTAATGAGATGATGAAGACGATCAGCATCATGCCGCACCATGTCACTCATTATGTCCACCAGACCACGCCTTTCTAAATCCCACCTCTGGTGATGATATTTTTCCGTGACGTCGTTTTCTACCGTAATTGGTTCAAGGTCTACCATGGCAAGGTTGCATCGCTTGTAAAGCTCGCCGTCTTCATCAAGCACGTACGCAATGCCTCCCGACATTCCTGCCGCAAAGTTACGACCCGTAGACCCCAACACCACCACAACGCCTCCAGACATATATTCACAACCATGGTCGCCAACACCTTCTACTACGGCAACGGCCCCTGAATTGCGAACAGCAAAGCGCTCGCCTGCAATGCCCCTATAATAACACTCACCGTCAATCGCTCCATACAAAACCGTATTGCCGACGATGATACTCTCCTCTGCTACAATCGGTGACTTACGAGGTGGATAAACCACAAGACGACCTCCCGATAACCCCTTGCCGATATAGTCATTAGCATCGCCTTCCAGCTCTAGACTTACGCCGCGCGCCAAAAATGCCCCGAAACTTTGCCCCGCAGACCCTGTAAACTTAACTGCGATAGTATCTTCAGGCAGACCTCTGTGGCCATAGCGCGATGCAATCTCGCCCGAAAGCATAGCACCTACGGCGCGGTCTGTGTTGCGCACCGGCATCTCCAGACGAACCGGAGTTTTATCCTTCAGAGCTGTCTCTGCGTCTTGAATAAGGCGACGGTCAAGAACGTCTTGAACATCATGACTCTGAGATTCGTTATGATAAACAGAAACCTCATCAGCAACGTCTGGCTTAGCAAAAACCCTAGAAAAATCCAGATGCTGTGCTTTCCAATGATTAATAGCCTCATCTTTGTCAAGAAACTCAGAACATCCTATCATCTCATTGACTGTGCGCACGCCCATGGCTGCCATCATCTCACGCATTTCTTCAGCTACGAAGAAGAAATAATTAATGACGTGCTCCGGCTGTCCTGTAAATTTTCTACGCAACTCAGGGTCTTGAGTAGCAATACCCACAGGACACGTATTCAGATGGCATTTGCGCATCATCAGACAGCCTGCCGCAATCAAGGGGGCTGTAGCAAAGCCAAACTCATCGGCTCCCAACAAAGCGCCTACCACAATATCCCGTCCGGTACGCAAACCACCGTCTACCTGTATGGCAATCCGACCGCGCAGACGATTCAACACTAACGTCTGATGAGTTTCCGCTAAGCCTATCTCCCATGGTGAACCGGCATGCTTAATAGACGTCAACGGACTAGCTCCTGTCCCACCCTCATAGCCAGATATGGTTACATGGTCTGCCCGTGCCTTAGAAACTCCGGCTGCAACAGTTCCTACCCCCACTTCAGAAACTAACTTCACACTTATGGCTGCTTGAGGATTGACGTTCTTGAGATCAAAAATCAGTTGCCCTAAATCCTCAATAGAATAGATATCATGATGAGGCGGTGGCGATATAAGACTAACGCCGGGGGTGGAATAGCGAGTCTTGGCAATAACCGCATCCACTTTATGACCAGGTAACTGTCCGCCCTCTCCGGGTTTGGCCCCTTGTGCTATTTTTATTTGTATCATATCGGCGTTGGCCAAGTATTCTGCCGTTACACCAAATCGCCCTGAGGCTACTTGCTTAATGGCAGAGCGTGCTGATTCTCCGTTGGGCATAGGACGAAATCGATCCGGCTCCTCACCGCCTTCTCCCGTGTTGGACTTGCCACCAATCCGGTTCATCGCAAATGCTAACGTAGTATGAGCTTCACGACTGATAGAGCCAAACGACATAGCTCCTGTAGAAAACCGCCGCACAATGTCCACAGCTGGCTCCACCTCGTTCAATGCTACAGGCTTGCGGCCCATCTCTGTTGCACTCTTGATGCGAAACAGGCTCCGCATGGTCATCAGCTTTTCATTTCGCTCGTTTACTTGGGCTGCAAATTTTTTATATTTTTCAAGGTCGCCCCCCCGCACCGCATGTTGCAAATCCCGCACTGTCTCCGGGTTCCACACATGAGACTCGCCACGCACCCGAAACGCATACTCTCCGCCGACATCAAGAGCGCTCTGCAACAATGGATCATCGCTAAAAGCTTGCTGATGGCGACGCATCGTCTCTTGCGCCAACTCATCAAGACCAATACCTTCGACGGCTGTCGTTGTCCCCGTGAACCATTGATCTACAAAAGCGCTATTCAAGCCCACCGCATCAAAAATCTGCGCACCACAATAAGATTGATATGTAGAAATTCCCATCTTGGACATTACCTTGAGAATCCCTTTGTTGACAGCCTTGATATACCGCCGAACGACCTCATCGTCACTGACGTCCTGCTCCATTTTGGGCTTCATGGCAGCCAAAGTTTCAAAAGCCACCCACGGATTGACAGCCTCTGCGCCATAGCCTGCAAGACAGCAGAAGTGATGCACCTCCCGTGCTTCTCCTGTTTCCACCACAAGACCTACAGAGGTGCGCAATTCGGAACGTATAAGATGATGATGCACCCCCGCTGTAGCCAACAGAGCCGGTATCGCCATACGCGTCTCGTTCATCAAACGGTCTGAGAGAATAATAATGTTATACCCCTCACGCACTGCCTGCTCTGTGCGGGTGCACAGCTTTTCAAGCATGTCCTCCATGCTGTTACCCCCATGCTTGATATCAAAAGTAATATCCAGCGTGCGGGTCTTAAAGTGATTATCAGAAATCTCGCCGATGGTGCGGATTTTCTCTAAATCCTCATTGGTCAACACGGGCTGACTAACTTCCAACCGCTTCATAGCGGGGGTTTCTTCAAGACCCAGCAAATTTGGTCGCGGGCCTATAAAAGACACTAACGACATAACCACCTCTTCACGAAGAGGATCAATGGGCGGATTGGTGACCTGTGCAAAGTTCTGCTTGAAATACGTATAAAGCAGTTGAGGTTTATCCGACAACACGGAGATAGGTATATCGATTCCCATAGCGCCGACAGCCTCTTGTCCGGTTTCAGCCATGGGCAACATTAAAAACTTCAAATCTTCTTTTGTGTAGCCAAACGCTTGTTGGCGTTTCAAAAGAGATGTATTAGAGCGCCGCGATGAGATATCAAGGCCGACGGGAATATCTTTTAGTCTAATCTGCGTGCTATCCAACCACGACTGATAGGGATGACTTGAAGTCACCGCCGCCTTAATGTCATCATCGTCAATAATCTTACCCTTCTCCAGATCAATCAGAAACATTTTGCCCGGTTGAAGTCGCCACTTTCTGATGATGCGTTCCTCAGGAACCGGCAATACACCAACCTCGGAACCCATAACCACCCGATCATCATCAGTGATGATAAACCGCGCGGGCCTAAGGCCATTGCGATCTAGCGTTGCCCCAATCTGTCGTCCATCGCTGAATGCCACCGCAGCCGGCCCGTCCCACGGTTCCATAAGAGCTGCATGATATTCATAAAATGCCCGCCGTTGTGGTTCCATAAGAGGATTGTCCATCCATGCCTCCGGAATAAGGATCATCATGGCGTGAGCCAGCGAATACCCCCCCCGCGTTAACATCTCTAACGCATTATCAAAAGCGGCTGAGTCCGATTGCCCCGCTGGAATAAGTGGCCAGAGTTTTTCTAAATCATCACCAAAAATATCAGATTTCATAGTGCCCTGACGCGCTGCCATCCAATTGACATTACCCCGCAAGGTATTGATTTCACCATTATGGCCAATCATCCGATGGGGGTGCGCCAACCTCCACGCCGGAAATGTATTGGTAGAAAATCTCTGATGCACTAGTGCTATAGCACTCATCGTTGCCGAATCATGAAGATCTTTATAATAAAGATCCAACTGATCCGACAGCAACATCCCCTTGTAAACCAATGTGCGCGCTGAGAAAGACGGCACATAGAAAAAATCATCCGCTACGTCGTTCTGTAAAGCGGCAACATTATGTTCAATGGTTTTGCGGATAACAAATAATTTACGTTCAAACTCATCAATATCTATCACCCCCGCCCCGCGAGCAACAAACGCCTGTCGGTGCACTGGCTCCGTGGGACGCACACTAACTCCTAGGCACCGATTATCCACCGGCACATCACGCCAGCCGAGAAATTTTTGACTCTCTTCTTTACCAGCCCTCTCTACACTCTCCTCAATAGCCATACGCAATGCCTTGTCCTGAGGCATAAAAAATACACCCACCCCATAATGGCCAGCCTCCGGCAAACGTACCCCTAAACGGTCCATCTCCCGTCGCATTAACACATCAGGTATCTGAAGTAAAAGACCCGACCCATCTCCCGCTTTAGGGTCAGCGCCCACTGCTCCCCGATGCTCCAGATTCTCAAGTATCTTCAAGCCATCCCGAACAATTTCATGACTGGCAATGTTCTTGATGTGTGCTATAAAGCCAACTCCGCACGCATCATGCTCATGACGAGGGTCATAAAGACCTTGCCGTTTGGGGCGTATGGAGGAGTTTATAGCCACACCCTCTTGTCTTCCTGTCAGTTTGGCTTGTTTCGTCACAATATGCTCTGCGCCTCCTGCGCTTCCTACTTCTGTTCTCTCAAGCAACTGGAACTCCCCACTCTCCCTTATAATATCTCTATCATGGCAGATGGGGGGGGGAGGAATCAAGAAAAGTAGTCAGGGTTGTTGACTTTTATTTATAACGGATCAAAACTGTCAAAAAACATCGTGTAAGACACTCCGTCGCACCCTCCCCCTGTCGTCCTCTTCTAGCACTTAACCCCATCATGCCCTAGTAACATTTTATTGTTATGCCATCTCCTTAACATTTATACTTTTTTGTTCTCAAACATAAAAAACTTTTCTATGATGGCCGGGTTAACCAACAATGACTAAAAAAGCACTAACAAAACTCGGGAGGTTACATTTATGTTGAAGAAAAGGCGATCTCAGCGGTCGCAGTTGCTGGTGACATGACAGTATCGGTAGCTTTAAATACGTCTCCCGCTGTAGCCCAGAACAATAATGCAATGGAGAAATGCTATGGCATTTCTAAAGCCGGCAAGAATAATTGTGCGGCAGGTCTCAGCACAACATGTGCCGGTACATCTACCATTTATATCAAGGTAATGCCCGTAAGCTCGTGTCCTCGGGAACATGTACCGGTATCGCATCACTTCATGGTGGCGGAAGTCTTACAGCTAAGCACGCCCCTCTGCCCGGGTAATCTCTGAAACGGGGTTTACCGGTTACTTAAAAGTGTGATCTCCCTTGGATACAGAAACCTATAACTTCAACTCAGTTCCGGCACGCACCGGGATCGGGCTGAAGGGGTGTCATTACACTGACGTGTTAGAACGCCAGCCCAATGTCGGATGGTTTGAAGTGCACCCCGAAAATTATATGGGGGCAGGTGGCCCCTCCCATTACTACCTTTCAGAAATACGAAACCATTACCCCTTGTCTCTTCACGGGGTGGGGTTATCTCTTGGTTCTGCGGGCTCCCTCAATACCAATCACTTAATGCGGTTGGCAAAACTGATTGAGCGTTACGACCCGGGTCTTATATCTGAACATCTGGCATGGTGTGAACAGAATGGCCGGTTCTTTAATGATTTACTGCCAACGCCTTTGAACGCTGGCAGCCTTGACGTTATGGTTAGCCATGTAATGCAGACGCAAGAAACTCTAGGCCGACAGATTCTTGTGGAAAACCCATCCACCTATTTACAGCCCGCGCCTGAAGATTATGACGAGCCCGGATTTTTAAAGGAACTCGCGCAGCGCACGGGATGCGGTCTGTTGTTAGACATAAACAATGTCTTTGTGTCGGCCTCTAATCATAAGTTTTCCGCTCATGCTTATCTGGATGACGTGCCGCCGCACCTTGTACAAGAGGTACATCTTGCGGGCCATACAGTACAAAACACAAAATCAGGTATTGTGCGCATAGATGATCATGGCTCACGGGTATGCGATGCCGTGTGGGATTTGTTTCACTACTTTATGGAGCGCCGTAGCGCACCGGTTCCTGTTCTTATTGAATGGGATACGGACGTACCCACTCTTGACCTGCTTTTGGAAGAGGCCGCCCGTGCAGACGCTACTATGGAACATGCATGCCAATCAACTCCGTCGGATCTCTCCCATGACAAGATTGCGTGATTTTCAAAACGCTTTTATTTATGCTCTTGAACATGGCGATGACACTTCTCTTACGCCTCATTTTCGGGAAGAGGATGTGGTCATCAAAAACCGTTTTTCTATTTATCGCAACAACGTCATTTACAGTTTGACAGAAGCGCTGAAGGCAGCGTATCCGGTTGTAGCGCAGTTGGTGGGAGATGAGTTTTTTTCTGCTACTGCCCGGGTTTGGCTTAAAGATAATATGCCTCAACAAGCATCGCTGGTTGAGTTTGGGGATGCGTTTCCGGAGTTCTTAGATGGGTTTGAGCCTGCACAGGCCATACCCTATTTAAGTGCGGTGGCGCGTCTGGAGAGAGCGCGATTGCAGGCTAACAATGCAGCAGACGCTACCCCTCTGGATCCTGTTGTTATATCGCAAATATCACCGGAAGATTTACCCGCTGTGATCTTTCGTCTTCATCCGTCTTTGCGCATGGAAACCATCGGTTGGCCTGCGCACCTTATATGGGACGCCCATCACAAAACCTCGGCGGGAGGTTATGATACAGAGAGAACAGCCGAAGCGTTAGCCACCCTTAACCTTAAACCTCAGCAGACGCACCTTGTAATCATACGCCCCCATCTGCGCATCACAATGGGCGTAGTAGATGAGGGCACTATGGTCCTGCTACGTCAATTTTCTCAAGGAGAAAAGCTACAAACCGCCGCCGAAGTTGCTCATGAAGCTACCACAAATACCGGCGCGCCGTTTAATTTGTCTGTAGCATTACAAGATTTATGGGCTAAGCAAGTCTTTACGGGTTTCCATAAAGACCGGTCATCATCACCGTGAAACTCCGCCAACGTTGTTGCCTTTGGTGACACGGCCACCACCGGGGAGATGCCACGACCTATCAAACGTATCAGGGCCGAGATTATAATTGTGTCTCGGCGTTTCAGCCTCAGTTGGTCGTGCTAACTGATTTCTCTGCTCCTGCAACGATTTATCCCGCTGTTGCTGCAGTCTAAGCTCCTCAGCAGCCTGCCTAGCCGCTTCCTGAGCAGCCCGTTGAGCAACTTGAGTAGCCCGTCTAGCCTCTTCTTGACGAAGCAAATCTTTATCACCACCGGCTAAGGCAACGCCTCCTGAGACACCCGACGTCACAATCATCAGGCAGATTAACACTCCCTTAAAAAGGCCTAGTGCACTTTCTCTGCGTAAGCCACAGTTAATCGTCATCTTCTTCTATCTCCTTCTATCTATTCCGAAGTGGTAAGGCCAAGCTGGTATCGGGATTGCCGCCTGTCTCATGGGTAGCAGTCCGATATGCGTTTTGTCAAGGTAATGCCTCCCGAGGTGGTAAGGCCGGACTGGTATCGGGGTTACCGCCTGCCTCACGAATAGCAGCCCGATATGTACTTTGTGACGTAAACGGCGCATGAGCCTTATAGCGGGAAGATGTTATAGGTTTCAACTGTCCGCCGGAGTGAGGGGGTACCTGAAACCATTCCCCCTCTCGCCCGATAACCGGAAATGATTTTCGCCGCCGCGAGAAAATCCGACGTATGGAGACTGACTGATTTATAAAAGCGTCACGTTCATCATCATCTCGTGCAAACATATATTCATATGCCGTTATAAGCTCCCGCACAAAACGTGGCTCCACAATATGAAGATTGGACATAACCCAGCACCGATCCGCAAACGTCCAATAGTAAGATAATCCTACCAATTCTTTCTGCTTCGTAAAATACGGAAAAAAAGGAAACGCCCGACAAGCCAGTGAGCGATTTTCTCGTTCACAAAACGCTGCCCCTTTACACTCGATAGCTCGACAGACGGAAGCTAGATCATCCACTACCTCCCGAGAGGCTGCATCAAATGGTTTGAACCGCCGCCATAAATCTGTCCGGCTTTTAAGCAAATGCCACTCTGCTTTGTCTACTACAGGAATGGCATTGCCAGTATCGCAACACACGGGGGTGCCTCCATTGAGGGGTGCACAAAACTGACCGCAATCATGGCGGCGAGAAATGGCACTGCCGAACATCTCATAAATGCGGGAGAAATCTTCAGGTTTAAGAGTCATAACGTTTACCGAAACGCCCGGCCTTCACGGGCATAGGCGGAGGCTGAATTAAAAATATTGATAGACATAAGTGCTGTCTCGCTGGTGGCGCGTTTGTCATATACGTCCGCAACAAGAGATTGCACAGCTTCATTCTCTGGAGCCGCCTCCAGAGCATAATCGGCCAGATGACAAGCCAGCCGCAAATCACCAGCTTTAGCCAGAGCCTGTGCGCGGGCTGCAAGGGTTTCAACACCTCCAACAAGAGTGGCTATCTCGCGGGCCAAATCAGAACGCGGGGCAGGTTTGAGTTCACTGGGACGTCCTGTCCACCAGCCACCATAAAGCCGCACGATATTACGCACGATAAACTCAGTGTCGTCATAGACCGGCTGCAACCATGGGCTCTTACTCACCGGCAATTCAACGTCATGGACAATATCCACATGAGGCGGCGACCCATTATTAAGAGCCTCCACGGTACGGTTGTGTATGGTTTCGAGAAACTCTGCTGTTTCTAGGAGCATATCTTGAAGTTTCTCTGGCTCATTGACCACAGGCCCTCCGTGTCCCGGTGCCAAAGAGCACGGACGACACGCCGCCATAGCCCGCAACCCATGGGCCCAGTCCAAAGCAAATCGTTGTACCTTTTGCGGATTACCTGCATTCGGCACACCCCAGATGAATAAATCTCCCGGACACAAAACCTCTCGGTCAGGACAGAAAACCCATGTGTGGTCATCTGTCTCTCCCCTACAATGATGAATCTCAAACGTAACGCCCCCCACTATAATATCCATGCGGTCACGATATAACGTATCTGGCGTAATGGCGGGTGCTTTGAAATTATCGTAAGCGCCGGTGTCTACATCCTGAACTGCGCCACCAAACTGACGGGCATTAAGGGCTGCATTATGGGCTGATGTTAAGGTATAGCGGGCGAAGCGAGCGGGCATATCCTCGTGGGCTATAACACGAGGACGCGTTTGCCCCGGTACCAAAAAGGCTTGCAAGCCAAAAGCGTGGTCTACGTGGCCTTGGGTGAAAATTGCCGTATGAATGGGTTTGTCGGTTTGGGAGCGCAAACTTTCTGCTAGATGGGGGCTTAGAACTTCCAGACCTGAATCTACTAACACTACACCCTCATCGGTTTCAAATCCTGTAACGCCAGAAAACCGTGACTGAAACCAGCTACGCTCTCCAACCTCTACCGGCCCGCCGGACCAGAAAAACTTAGCTTCCTCTGGGGGTTTTCCCCTCATCTGCTGAAATTTATCCCGTGGATTATCAGCCATGTTTGTGACCCACTTCTGCTTACGCACTACTCAAATTGTTTTCTCTTTTCTATAGCAAAGAGTTCGCAGATGCCAGCGCCTATATTCTATTCTCAATCTCTATTCATTGACACCTCCACCCTTGTTCAGGCTAGACTGCCGCCACTATGGCTATTCTCACAACACACCAGAATTAAATATGACCGTTGCTGACATTGAAACATCCTTAACGGGCCACAAAACCGCCAGCCGGATAGGACAAGTCAGCTGGGCACTCTTTGAGTGGGCGCGTACGCCTTATGTAATTCTCATTACCATTTACATTTTTGCCCCTTATTTTTCATCCACTGTGATTGGTGACCCCGTTAGAGGTCAGGCACTGTGGGGATATATCAATGGGTTTGCCGGATTTGTCGTTGCGGGCTTTGCACCTTTCCTTGGTGCCATTGCCGACAATGTTGGCAACCGCAAACCATGGATCATCTCCATGACGGCGATTATGGCACCTGCTCTTTTTCTCTTGTGGTTTGCCATGCCCGGGGGAGGGGTACTTGACATCGCCTTTATCACGCTTCTGATTGTCATTATCACCGTCGCCTACGAGTTCTCTACAGTATTTCACAACGCTATGTTGCCCGACATAGTCTCCTCCCGGCGAGTTGGTTTTTTGTCTGGGCTTGGGCTGTCGTTGGGCAACGCGGGTTCACTTATTTTGCTCATTTTTATGTTGTACGCCTTTGCCTTGCCCGCAAGTGGGGTTACGTGGGGTTTTATTCCCGATGCTCCCTTATTTGGTATTGACCCCTCACTCTACGAAGAGTCTCGCATATCCGGCCCCTTGACGAGCCTATGGTTTGTTATCTTTGCCCTGCCGCTCTTTTTTCTCACTCCCGATGTACCCCGTAGTAGCCTTTCCATGGCGCAATGCATACACAAAGGTCTGCGTTCCGTTATCAAAACATTGCAGCGCCTGAAACATTATAAAAATATTGCTCTCTATCTTGTGGCCCGCATGCTCTACAATGATGGCAAGACGGCAATTTTGATATTTGGTGGCGTTTATGCCTCAGGAACATTTGGCTGGGGAGCTACAGAATTGCTCATTTACGGGATATTTCTGAGCGTTTTTGCTGTGTGTGGTGGTGTCTTTGGGGGTTGGCTGGCAGATATTTTCAAAGCTAAAACAGCCATCATGATAACTATCGGTGGAACATTGATAGGGATGATAACGGCTGCCTCTATGCAGCCGGACGAGATTCTCTTCATGCCCTTTGATGCCAAAGCCGCTGACCCTGTGTGGTCATTAGGATTTCTTGACCAATGGCCCGAAATTTTTTACATGGCGGCAGGTGCAGTGCTAGCTGTTTTTATTACGGGAGCTTACGCCACCAGCCGCACCATGCTGGCACGTATTGCGCCACCTTCCATGATGACAGAGTTTTATGGTCTTTATGCTCTTTCCGGCACGGCAACCGCTTTTGTGGGACCAATGCTTGTAGCCTTTTCTACCGATATAACAGATAGTCTGCGGGCCGGGTTTTTGTCTATATCTGTGCTTCTCGCTGCCGGCATGGTGGGTATGATATGGGTGCGTGAAGAAACCTCAGTAGCTATGGAATAAGAAAGCCGTTACATCTTACGAGGCGTACACTCCATTACCGCCTTAATGCGCTGGTTGGCACGTCTCACGTAATCTGCCTCAATTTCAAAGCCGATAAATCTGCGCCCCTCCAACAGTGCCGCCTCTCCTGTTGAGCCACCACCGGCAAACGAGTCCAACACAAGAGTGCACTCTCCTTTATCACTAAAGATGCGGATTAAATGTCGCAACAACGCAACTGGCTTGGCCGTTATATGACCGTGGCGGTCTTTTGGCTTGTCGGCAGGAATAATTGTGCCGGGCATTCGGTCTGTCTCAATCACCGGATTGGAGATATCAATCAAGCCCGTTCTGTATTGTAACCAATTGTCAACAAACGTGCCCTCACGAGGTTTTTGTCCTACGATAATAAGCTCCATCCGGGGCTTGAGCTGCGGTGTTTTGCGACCGCCGAGGGCTTTAAGAGTGCATGCTTTTTTATCTTCCGACCAATCGGTACGGCGACGGACAAAATGGTCCTGACTAAACGCCTTAGCCTGTCCCTCATACGCCCAGGCACATATGTCGCGTATTTCAAAGCCCGCTCCTTCCATAGCCATCGCTGCATGATGAGAAAGCCGCGCCTGAGCAAAACACAATGCAAAACCACCAGGTTTCAAAACCCGCAACCACTCTTGCGCAACGGGCTCTAAAAATCTGGCAAGACGCAACCCTTGAGAGGAGTCAAACTTCATACCTACCGGAAGGCCCCCGACCACCCCTGCCTTGCTCCGGCTTTGTTTTATGCGTTTATCATTCCAGTCAGAGCCTAGCCCGTCCAGAAAATAAGGGGGGTCTGTCAGCACAAGATGAACGCTGTTAGCCTCCAAACCTTTAAGCAACTCCCGACAGTCTCCTTGCTTGATGGGTGCGTCTTTTTTTTCAACAGCCATATGAAGACCATCCCCCCGAACATCTAATGCCGAAAGTGACGCACACCGGTAAACACCATAGATATTGTGTGCTCATCTGCCGCTGCAATAACCTCTTCATCACGAACCGAGCCTCCTGGTTGAATGACCGCGCTTGCTCCCGCTTCCAGCGTTGCCAGCAAACCATCAGCAAACGGAAAAAACGCATCAGAAGCCGCCACAATAGAGCCACCTTTCGGACTATCATAATGTCCATGCTCCTGCGCCTTCCGGGCGGCAATACGGGCGGCATCAATCCGACTCATCTGCCCGGCACCAATTCCAATGGTTGCGCCATTGCGGACATAAACAATGGCGTTGGATTTAACAAACCCGCAAACCCGAAACGCAAACAACATATCTTCTATCTCTTCTGACGTTGGAGTGCGCTTAGTGACAGTTTTCAACATCCCCTCGGTAGTACGGGGTCTGTCACGCTCTTGAACCAAAAAACCACCTGCAACCGATTGAAACGCAAGTCCGGCTTTTCCCTCTGGTAGGCCATCGGTCAACAACAAACGTAGATTTTTTTTGGCTGATACAATGGCACGGGCTTTTTCGTCAGCATCCGGCGCTATGATGACTTCTGAAAAAATATCTACAATCCCGGAGGCCGTATCAGCATCCAACGGGCGATTAATAGCAATCACACCCCCAAAAGCACTTACAGGATCGCAGGCCAGCGCCCGCTCCCACGCATGAGACAGGGTATGGCCTACCGCCACACCACAAGGGTTGGCGTGTTTTACAATAACAACCGCCGCCGCTTCATCGGGATTAAACGAGGCTGCCAATTCAAACGCCGTATCTGCATCATTGATGTTATTATACCCCAACTCTTTGCCTTGCACCTGACGGGCGGTGGCGACGCCCGGGCGTTTATCGGACGACAAATAAAACGTTGCCTTTTGATGAGGGTTCTCCCCATAACGCAAGCGCTGACGCAACGAACCGCCAAATAACCGAATATCCGGTGCGTCATCCTCTCTTTGTTCGGCTAGCCATCCGCTAACGGCCGCATCATAAGCCGCTGTATGAGCGTAGGCTTTTTGAGCTAGACGCTGACGCAACTCCGATGAGGTTGTGCCCTTGTTTGCCTTTATATTATCCAGAACTGTTGCATAATCATTAGGGTCTGTAATGACCGTAACATAGTCATGATTTTTTGCCGCCGCTCGTATCATGGCCGGACCACCGATGTCTATGTTTTCAATACACTCGTCAAAACCCGCCCCTGAGTTTACTGTTTCGGCAAAGGGATAAAGCGTTACTGCAATCAAATCAAAAGGGTGTATGTTGTGGTTTTTCATGGCTTGTTCATGGTCTGGATTACCCCGTATTGCTAACAGGCCGCCATGAACTGCTGGATGAAGGGTTTTAACGCGACCGTCCATTATGGACGGAAAGCCGGTAATGTCAGCTATGTCTTCAACCGCCAACCCTGCTTCTTTAAGATGATGTGCTGTGCCACCGGAGGCAATCAGGCTTACGTTATAGCCCGCAAGATTGGTGGCAAATGCCGCCAGACCTGATTTGTCTGACACGGAAAATAAAGCACGACGGATGACATTGTGAGAGGCGAGCATAACGCAGACTTAATCCTAGACAAAGTAGGCACGAGATATCTGCATTTGTTATCCCCCATGAAACCCATTATGACAAGAGCACTGAATTTTATACTCTTACCGACAACCCACGGTTCATTTTACACCGACCTTGGGCGTTAAAGGGTGACAAAATACGCCAGTACACCGGCGAGGGTGGCGATGCCAGGGTCTTTACGCACCAGCATGGATGCGGCAACTGCGGCAAATCCAAAGCCGACAGGCAGAAGAGTGCTATTTTCTATAGAGGTTGAAAGAAAGGGCGCAATGATAGTGACCGCCATAGCAGCCAACAGGCAAGGTCCTAGCAGAAAAAGCCACGCCGGAGGTTGGCGGTGTGCATGTCCCCTGGAACGCCAGAACAAAGGTGCGGCGCGGGTTATGTAAGTAGCCACCCCGATGATGACTATAATTATCCAAAGGGTAGTTATTTTTTCCCCCAGAGAATAAGAGCGGCAATTGCTCCGGCAGGGATAGCAAACTCAGCATACCCAAGGACTATAGTGAGGTAGGCTAACCCTCCGGCAACAATCATGGGCCCAAGGTTTGTGCGGCTTGCCGTAGACCAGATAAATGAAAAGAAAAGAGCCGGAAGAGCAAAGCCAAGGGCTTGGTGAGTTCTAGGAGAGAAGGTGTGAAGTATATCACCGGCGGCAATTCCGAGGCTGGTTCCTACAACCCAGACGGCAAGGGCTGTCATGGAGAGACCCACAAGCCAACGCTCTGATAGGTGAGCGTCCTTATGATTGCTGGCGTTCAGGACAGTTGCAAAAACCTCATCCGTTAATCCGTAAGCGAAAATGGCGCGAGCGGGTGGTCGGGGTGAAATTCGGGAGACAAGCACAATGCCATAAAGCGTATGACGCAGGCTTGCTATGATAGAAAAAAGAGCAAGAAGAATGAGCGGTGTTCCTGAGGCAAGAGCGCTCAACATAAGCACCTGATGAGCGCCGGAGAACATAACAAGAGACCATAGCGCGCCAGTCAGGGGTGAGAAGCCATATTGTGAAGCGGCAGCCCCCACGGCAAAGGCGGCAGGCAAATAGGCCGCCGCTATGGGCAACGCCGCCTGGAGGCCACTGCTATGTGTTTCTCGTTTTATCATGGGGGTCTCCGTCACAGGTTCATATTGCCGTCATAAACTCATATTGAGAGTTGTTTTGTATCTGTTTATTAAGGGAAAATTATCTGCTATGGTCCGTGATGTATAGGGTAGGTCTTTGGGGAGGCCTCTTATTAATAGGATAACAAGCAGATACAAGGAGGCGGCCATGAATGCATCAATAAACAAAGGCCGTTTTGGCATTTTATTAACGCAAATAGTGGAGGTTTCTCTAAAAATATGTCGGATGCTCCCTATGACACTTGTCGTCTTTTTGGCAAGGTTGGCTATGGCGCGCGTGTTTTTTGTCTCTGGACAAACCAAGGTAGCTGGTCCGGAGGTCTTTGGCGTTATTATTCCAACGTCCGTGACATCAAGCACGTTCTTTCTGTTTGAATATGAATACAACCTGCCAGTTATTTCGCCCGTTATAGCAGCCTACGCCGCAACCATAGCGGAACATCTGTTACCTGTTTTGTTGGTGCTGGGGCTGGGAACACGTTTTGCTACGGTAGCCCTTGTGGTTATGACGTTGGTTATTCAGTGGGTCTATCCTGATGCTTGGTGGAATATACATATGTGGTGGGCTTTAGTCTTGATGTTTATCATATCCTGGGGACCGGGCGTTTTGTCTATAGACCATCTCATCCACAAATCTCGTGCCCGCGGGGGCAGGGGTTTGTAGGCCTGCCGACTTTGGTAGGCGGCTTATGGAGACAAATCGCTTTGGTGCGTGGTCTTCACCTCTTTCGGCAGATAGTGTTGCGCGTCAAGCCGTGCGATTGGGTATGGTTCGGCTTGGGCTGGGGGGGATTGTCTGGAGCGAGAGTCGTCCTGAAGAGGGAGGCCGTACAGCTATTTGTCATAAGCCTTTTGGGAGCCACGCCTCAGATTTGATCCCGGTCCCTTTTTCGGCACGATGCCGAATTAATACCTATGGTGGCGGTGAGTTTCTTGTGCAGGGTGGTGATGTGATTTTCACCAATGATGCCGACCAATCTTTGTATCGGGTAAGGGCTGGCTGGGAACCTCAGCGATTGGCGGGCGAAGAGGGGGTTAGTCTCGGAGATTGCTGTTGCGATGAGGTGCATGGGCGACTTTTTTGTATTGCAGAACAGGAGGTGACAAGCGGCTGGCCGATAGCGTGTTTGATGAGGGTTGATTTGGATGATGGGCAGATGCGAGAAGTGGCAAGGGGACGGGATTTTTATACAACACCACGGGTAAGTCCTGATGGTGTGCACCTTGCGTGGTTGGCGTGGGATTTACCTTATATGCCTTGGGAGGCGGCGGAATTGTGGGTGGCGGATATTGATCGGAAGGGAGATTTGGTTGACCCACGCCGGATTGCCGGTGGCCGGATTATCGGCAGTAAGGGGTATGGGGTATTTCAGCCGGAATGGAGCACTTCGGGTGACCTTTTTTTTGTGTGGGACAAAACGGGATGGGGCAACCTTTATTGTTGGCGGGAGGGTGAGGCGTGTCGTCCTCTTTGTGAGGCGCAGGCTGAATATGGTCAGCCTCAATGGATGTTGGGGATGAGCAGTTTCGCTGTGCTAGACGGAGAGCGATTGGCGGTGCGTCCTTTTAGGCGAGGGGTGGAGAGTTTGGCGGTGCTTGATTTAACAACCTCTAAAGAGAAAACCATTGAAACGACATTTCAGAGTTTTAATTCTCTGGGAGCAGAAGGAAATAGCATTGTGGCGATTGTCGGAGGAGCGGCTACAACATCATGTATTGCCTTGTTTGATGCAGAGGTGGCCTCTTACGATATTATCCATGACCCTATCGGTGATGCTGGTGGAGCAACGTTCTTGCCGGAGGAATTTCAAAAACCGCAATTTATTAGTTTCCCGACGACGGATAATGCAGAGGCCTACGGTCTTTATTACGAGCCGCGTCATTTGGCGGCTTCTCCCCCACCGATCTCTTCTTCGTTGAGCGGGTCCCCGCCGTTAATTGTATCATGTCATGGTGGGCCAACGGCCATGGCAAATCGGGCGCTTAATCTGAAAGTGCAATTCTGGACGAGCCGGGGGTTTGCATGGTTAGACGTAGACTATCGTGGCAGTTTTGGTTATGGCCGCGCCTATAGGGAGGCTCTTAATGGTCATTGGGGGGAGGTGGATGTGCAAGATGCTATGGCAGGTGCGCGCTTTCTGGCAGATAGTGGCAAGGTGGAGCCCTCGGAACTCTTTATTACTGGCGGGAGTGCCGGCGGATATACAGTTCTTTCTGCATTGGTAGCATGTGATTTATTTAGGGCGGGAGCGGTTTATTATGGAATCGGTGATTTAGAGCGCTTGCAGGCCATGACGCACAAGTTTGAAGCGGGGTATGTATCAACCCTTGCGGGCACTGTCTGGCAGAATGGGGGGGAGATAACTCCCACTGGTGAAGATATACTAAGATCCAAATCGCCTCGTTATTATGCTGACAAAATCAGCGCACCGGTTATTTTCTTTCAGGGGTGTGATGACACAATAGTGCCGCCTGAGCAATCACGGTATATGGTGGATACACTTTCCTCGCGCAATATTCCGGTAGCATGTATGATGTTTGAGGGTGAAGGCCACGGGTTTCGGGGGGCTACAGCCATTCGTCAGGCTTTGGCGGGTCATTATGCTTTTTATACTCGTGTTTTGGGGGTTCTTGGAGCACAGCACCTACAGTCTCTCAATATTGTGAACGAAGAGGCTCTTTGATGGCGTGGGCAAATGGGTTTGAAGGAATACATCGTTTTCTCATAGGGTCTGTAGTATTTTTGGCAGGATGCACATCGGGTCTTATAGAAGATTCATTACGTACGATTCTTCCCGCTGAAAGCCGCTTGTTTGAAGAAGCCTCCTCTCTTGTCTACACAATGTCTTTTGAAGACCTTGAAGATCAGGATTTGTTGGAATTTTTAGAGGAAGTATCCAGCCTGAAAGCGCAGCAAGGTAGTGGCGTATCATCCTTTGGAGTTTTGCGGGGGCGGGTTGCAGATGATGAAGTAACTTTTACCAAAGCCCTGCAGTCTGTAGGATATTTTGATGCATCGGTAACAGGGCATGTGGCCCCACCGTTGCAAAATCAAGGGGGAAGAAGAACTCACGTTATCTTTGTTTTTGATATTGGCCCTTTGTATCCCATTGCAACCTTTGACTTTGTTTATGAAAAGCTCGAAAATGTGCTGTCTGAGGATACCCTACTCCCAAAAGACGCTTTTGAAATTGGCCTTGAAAAAGATGCCCCGGCCCGGGGTGATACAATCCTCTCTTTCGAAGATAAAATAATAGAGACCCTTCAGCAAAGAGGTCATCCTGTTGCACATTTGGGAAGCCGCTCGGTGGTTGTAGACCGCAAAGCTAAAACCGTTGCGGTGACTATGAGGATTGCGCCTGAGCGGGTAGTTATTTTTGGCTCTCTGACGATTACCGGTTTGGACTCTGTGAATGAGGCGTATGTTCGTTATTTGGTGGGATGGCAAGAGGACACACTCTATGACGTTAGGATTACAAATAGAGCGTCCACCATCTTGCGGGAAACGGAGTTGTTTTCGACTGTTGATTTTGATCCTGTAAAACCTCTTGAGGAGGGAGGGGTTATTCCTATGACCCTTGAACTGAAGGAGCGCGAAGAATATTCTGTTGGGGGAGGGGTGCGTTGGTCTACGGATGATGGGGCGAGCGTTCGGGCGTTTTGGGAAAGTCGTAATCTGTTTGGTAATGGGGAAGCGTTGCGTTTGTCGTCAAATTACGGTGATAGTTTGAAAAGCATATTGAGTGTTTTTAGTCGCCCGCACTTTGCCCGTTTGGACCAGAATCTGGATCTGGGTTTGGAGGTCGCCGAAGAAGATACAGATGCTTATCTTGAGCGGCGCTTTAGGTGGTTTGCTACAATTGATCGACGGATTTCAAATAATTTGAGTGGTAGCGCCGGAGTTACCTATCTATCCCTTAGCGATAGAGCAGTAGGGGAGCGGCAGGAGGCGCGATTGATAGGAGTGCCGCTCTCTCTGCGGTGGGATTATTCTGATGATTTGCTAGACCCTCGTAGAGGATGGCGTTTGAGTATAAGGGCAACACCTTACATACGGGTTGGCAGTTTAAACGTAAGCGAAAGGACATTGTTTGTTAGATCGTCCGCTTCGGGGTCTTTTTATGTGTCACCAAACTTTTTGGAAGATTTTACTTGGGCTAATCGTATAGCTGTTGGATCTATCGGTGCGAACTCTTTGGATGATTTGCCACGGTCTTTGCGTTTTTATACAGGCGGAGATGGTTCCGTTCGCGGTTACGAACGCCAGCGGGCTGGACGTATTGACAAAAATGTACAGCCTACTGGGGGGCGCTCTTTCTCTGAAATAAGCAGTGAGGTGCGCTATTACGTCTCTGATGCCATAGGCTTTGTTGCCTTTATTGATGGCGGTAACAGTTATGAGTCGATTGTACCTGATGATACAAAAGTATTCTGGGGTACAGGCGTGGGCATGCGCTATAACAGTAGAGTAGGCCCTATCCGGCTGGATATTGCTACTCCTCTGGATCGGCGTAAAGATATAGACAGTCAGGTTCAGATTTATGTATCATTGGGGCAGGCTTTCTAAGGGGTTTTTGTTGTGTTCTCCATTACTGTCATTTACTCATGAAAGCTTTTCTCCCCGCTACATTATGGATGATAAGACTTATACTGGCAGGGGGGTTTTTGATTGCCGGGTTGGGTGTGCTGTCATCCTTTGTTGGGGTAGCGGTTTTGTTTCATCCCGAATCACGCGCTGTCCTCACAGAGTTGGTAGGAGACAGGCTGCAACGTTCCCGCAGCACAGGGCTCACAATTGATCATATTTCGGGTCTGTGGCCTATCGGGTTGCATCTTGAGGGTGTGCATTTATCTGATCATGACGGGATGTGGTTCTCCATAGGGTCGATCAATTTATCATGGCAACCCGCAGCGCTTATGGAACGTACATTCCATATAACAAATCTTCAGGCGCAAGATGTAGTGCTCCATCGTGTGCCGGATTTGCTTCCGGAGAATATTCGCTCAATTGAGAGTATTCCCGTTGAAGTTATGCTGTCTAATATTGCTATTGCTAATTCAATGGCCAGTCTTTTTTTGTCGCCGGTGAATGTACGCATTGACAACATGGAAGCCTCGTCCATGCAGATTAACTCTGTTATTAAAGAGGTGCCTGCTAGAGTGATGGTTCAGGGTGAGGCTTATTTGAGTTCCGATGTGATCGAATTCTCTCTTACGGCGTCACGGCGTGATGGAGAGCAGGGGGAATTAGATCTCTATAGTGTAGTGAAACCTGCAACCCGTGAAGGAGAGGTGGTATTAACACTGGTAGATGGACATAGGGAAGGGGAGGGGGTTGTCGCGGGGTTGGTAGGTATTCCGGCTATCGGACCGATGGCGGCGGATGTAAGGATTTCCAGCACTGTGGAAACGCTGGAGGTGGACGGGAAGATTACTGCGGGGCGTATGGGTAGTTTTACCCTGATGGGAAAAGGCAATTGGGCGGAGAATTTGTCTCTTGAGGTGGCGGGGCATGGGCAGATAGGACCCTTCTTACACCCGCATCTCACTTTTTTAGATAGCAATCGGTTTACGCTTGCATTGTCCGGTGTGTTGGAGGGGGGTCATTTGAATGCGTCCAATATTATGTTTGAATTAGGGAGTATTAACGTTGAGGGTAATGGAGAGATACATTATTTGGCCTCCGGCCGACTTCCTTTTCAGGTGTCGGGGTCGGTAGCGGGCCTGTCTTCCCTTCGGTCTTCTCGGTCCTCCTTATTGCCATCGCCGGAGAGGACAGTGCTCGATGGCTTGAGCGGAGAGAAGCCGTCAAAGGGTTTATGGAGCAATGTGCTAGGCAAACTGGCGCACCGCTTTGACGTTGATGTTTTGGAGGTCAATGCTGAGGGTGAATTGAATAGCGTACGGGAGGAACTGACTCTGTTTAAGGTTACGGCCCAGAGTGGGAGTGCGATAAAAGCGTCATTTGAGGATATAAGCGGTAGTGTGGATTCTGGGTGGCAGGCGCGGTTTTTCGGGGGCATGGACGGTCATATGTTAACGAGTCCCCTGTTGCGGCAGATTGCCGGTGCGTCTCTCGAGTTTGGGGGAGCGGTTAGTCTGGCATCTGATGGCAGTGTAACCATGGAGGGGGTAACGATTACATCAAAAGAGACGGATTTTGCTCTTGATGGTTCTTTTTCCACTCAGGCAGTCCGTGAGGGTGGGAGCGGGGCCGTAAAGGCCGACTTTACTATGTCTCTGGCCGATGTTGCTGTTCTTGATTCTTCCCTTTTGTCCGGGGCTTTGAGTATTAAAGGGCGCATAGAGGGTGTAGCACCAAATTATTTTGTTGATGTTACCGGATATCTTGAAGATGGAAGTTTTAATAATCACACCATTCGGTTTATGGAAGCGGCTTTGTCTCTTCAGGGTGATACGCCGGGCCAGGGCAGTCTTGTTATTGATGGGGGGGTGGGTCGTACTATGGTGACCATGCATCCCCGGTTACAAAATGATGCTACGCAACTGGTTCTTGAAAAAATTGAAGGTCACGTTTTTGACATACCTGTTTCTGGGATATTGCGTATTCCTCTGGAGGAAGATGCTGTAGTTACGGGGCATATTGAGGGGCAGGATGGGGCGCTTGACACTTTAGCAGAGATTGTAGGCATGTCTGTTGGGGGAACAGTTGATTACACGTTGTCCTTACAGGAACAGCAGGGCCAGCGTGCGGCTCTTACAGTGAAGAGTGACGTTATTACATCATCTTTTGGTGGTATTTTGCTTGAAGAAGTGCAACTTATAGCATCACTTTTGCCACTCGGGGAGGCTTTTTCAGGCCAGATAGAGGCTCAGCTAAAAGCAACGGGAGGCAGTATTGCAGGACTTGGCCTTGAGGCTGCAACAGTTTCTATAAAAGGTGTATCGGATAATTTCAACTTTGCGGCAGACATGCAGGGGGTTGCCGGTATTCCATCGGGTCAAGCCTTTGCAAGTAGGTTCAGTGGCAGAGTGATACGGCCAAAGCAAGAAGAGGTAGACGTTCGCATTTTTGTTGACGACACGCTCATCACTCTTAATGACATCACTGTTGCGCAAAATAAAGGCCTGAGCATGAATTTAAAAGAGGGGTCTTTTGATATTGAAGGGCTTGCTCTTCAAACAGATAAGGGAGGAAAGTACGGTTCTCTCGCCGGTAAAGTGAGGCTTTCAGGCGAACATTTGATGGGAGATATAAAACTCAACCATATCCCTCTTGAACTAACGGCGTTTTTACCGATGCCTTATTATCCGACAGGTTTTGTATCGGGTGCAGGTGTGGTGGATACGTTTCAGGAGGTGGGACAATTTTCTTTTGAGGTGAGTGGTATTCATGTTTTAGAGCATTTTTCCGGTGCCGCTCTTCCGCTGGTTGCAGGTGGGTATGTAAAAGGCGGTTGGCAGCAGGATGTGTTGTGGCTTAACGGAAGGTTTGATAATGCGCTGAGTGATGGCACGCAGGGTACACCTTTGATGTTTCATATGACCGTACCAGTGGACCGCACTCCTGCCTCGCCGGTACCGATACTTGTTGAGGAGGGTGTTGTTGGGGGTGCGCTCACATGGCAGGGGCCTGCCCATATTCTGTCTGTGTTTTTGGAGCAGGAAGGACAGCGTTTTATAGGCAATGTGTCTGTTGATCTGGCGCTGTCCGGTACGGTGGATGCACCGGCACTACAAGGAATGATGGCTCTGGAAGGGGGTGTCTTTGATTATATTGAAGGGGGGGTGTTTCTGGATAACATTCATTTTGAGGCTCAAGGAGAAGATGGGCGCAGTTTAACGTTTGTCTTATCTGCCGAGGATGGATTAGG
>JBAJNM010000004.1 GCA_036881865.1 Parvularculales bacterium
CTAAATATTACCGGCTGCGTAACGTGCGAGCGGCCTATTGGCTGGGGCGGCAGGATTCGAACCTGCGATCACGGGATCAAAACCCGATGCCTTACCGCTTGGCTACGCCCCAACAATTCTGCTCAAGATAGACTGTTCCGGCTCTACTGCGCAACTGGCACAATCGTAAAAGATGGCCTTGTTTGATCGTATTCCTATCAGGTCTTGGCGCATTGCCAGTGTGTGGGTTATAAGTTCTCTTTCATTGTGCTGAGCTGTTCAGTATGTCGGAGTGTGGCGCAGTCTGGTAGCGCACCTCGTTCGGGACGAGGGGGTCGCAGGTTCAAATCCTGCCACTCCGACCATTTTATGAATCGTAATTCATCACGACGTTATTAACGTCCGGTAAAACTGGCGGCGCGTTTTTCTACAAAGTGGGCAATACCCTCGCGAAAATCCTCGCTGGTGAAACTCTTACCCATTTCTTCATCGCCAATAGCAATGGCCTCATTAAGAGACTGAAACAACGCCGCATACACTTGCGATTTAATGACTGCAATGGAACGAGGCGAAGCCATATCGGCCAGCATTCGGGCATACCCCATAACCTCATCCATAAAACTTTCTTGCGCGAAGACCTTATTCACGAGACCCATGTCATATGCCTCTTCGGCCCCCACTTTGCGGGCGGAAAATAAAAGATCAAGAGATTGTGCCAGTCCTACAAGATGCGGCAAAAGCCAGCTTGTGCCATGTTCGGCTATCAGCCCACGCCGTGAAAACGCCGTTGTGATAAACGCATTAGAGGCAGCAAAGCGCATATCGCAATAAAGCGCCATCACCAAACCAACCCCGGCTGCCGGACCATTGAGAGCTGCAATAATGGGCTTGGGGCATTGTTGGATATAACCAAAACGACCTTTATAATGTTCCGTTACATCCGGCCCCTCAAAAGACAGGCGATCCCGCCGGCTCACGCCATACGAGGGTGGATGACTACCGCCTTGACTGTCTTCAATCTCTTTCAACTGCTCCATATCGGCCCCGGCGCAAAATCCCCGCCCCGAACCGGTCACCACGATAACCCTTACATCATCATCCTGAGTGGCGTGAATAACGGCCCGCTTAATACTGCTGTCCATGGCGCTTGTCCATGCATTAAGCCGGTCTGGACGGTTTAGGGTGATGGTGGCGACCCTATTTTTGATCTCAAACAGAATATCTTCATATGATGTACTCATAATCTCATCCTCATTTAATTTTGACCCTACTTTGATAAGAAAAAAACGATCTTTTATCAGAATTGCTGTTTGGGCAGATGTACAATTAAACCATCCAGAGCATCGGAGACGGTAATCTGACAACTCAAGCGTGAGACGTCTTTTACTTCAAAGGCGAAGTCCAGCATATCCTCTTCCATATCCCCCGGACCGCCTACAGTGTCCTTCCATGCTCCATCCACATACACATGACAAGTAGCACACGCACAAGAACCGCCGCAATCAGCATCAATGCCGGGGATATCATTCTTAAGTGCTCCCTCCATAACCGTCATATCATTATCTACCTCTACGGTGTGGCTTGTTCCATCATGTTCAACGTAAGTGATTTTTGCCATCGCTGTTTATTCTCTCCTCATACCTTATCAATCTTAATATCCAAACAACTCCCTCTGCGACAATATATCACACCTTTTCACCTTGTGCCCCTTGCCTGCATGTTTTATAAAAACTCCCATGAAAACAAACTCTCTTTATTTTATCCTATTTTCTACAGGTGTTTTTGTAACCCTCATGCTAGCCGGACTGGACGTACTACCTGTTACTACAGAAGCCAAAGCACAAGAAGTTTCAAAAGATGAAACAGCAACAAAGGGAGATCCCGAAAAAGGCGCACGGGTTTTCAAAAAATGTAAAGCCTGTCACACTTTAAAGAAAGACGGTGGTCATACTATCGGACCCAATTTGCATGGATTTCTTATGCGCCCGCCTGCTTCACTAGAGGGGTTTAAATATTCACAAGCCTTGAAGCAACACGCTACCGATGGTTTAAAGTGGAACGATGAAACATTGGATGCCTACTTAAAGAAGCCTTACACTTATATCAAAGGCACCACCATGTCATTTGCCGGTCTGCGTAAAAATGCTGATCGTGCTAATGTTATCGCTTATCTTGAACAAGAAACCGGAAACTAAAGATCAACGACTGAGGGAGAACAATCATGGCATTTCCAGAATCCCGTTTTGTTGAAAGCAACGGCTTGCGTATGGCGGTGTATGAACAGGGGAATGGCCTTCCTGTTATTTTTTGCCATGGATTTCCCGAACTGGCGTATTCGTGGCGGCATCAACTGCCTGCTCTTAGCAATGCAGGCTATCGCGCTATTGCGCCGGACCAACGTGGTTATGGCGCCACCGGCGGCCCTCGGGAGGAGGCCGCTGTTCCTGACTATGACATTGTCCATCTAACAGACGATATGGTGGGGTTGATGGATGCCCTAGCGTTAGACAAGGCAATTTTCTGTGGCCATGACTGGGGTGGTTTTATTGTCTGGCAAATGCCTTTGCTTCATCCGGACCGGGTAGCAGGGGTCATTGGCGTTAACACACCCTTTACCCCTCGGGCACCGGCTGACCCTATAGCGATTATGCGTGAGCGCATGGGGGATGACATGTACATCGTCTATTTTCAGAAATATGGCGATGCGGAAGCGCTGTTAGAGGAGGACATTCCCAAAAGCATGCGGTTTTGGTATCGCAAGAACACCATCACGCGGAAGATCTATGACACTCTGCCGGAAGAAAACAAACGATTAGCTTTGCTTGAGGCGTTCAAACAACCGGAATCCGAATGGGGCGGCGAGCCTCTGCTCACCGATGAGGAAATGGCATATTATGTGACAGCCTTTGAAAAGACCGGTTATACGGGCGGGATAAACTGGTATCGCAATTTCACCCGCAACTGGGAGATGAGTGCAGGCCTTAAAGAAAAAATCAACGTCCCCTGCCTGATGATTTCAGCCGCCGATGATATTGTGTTGCAACCGGAAATGACGGAAGGCATGGAGAATTACATCTCTGACCTAGAAAAACATATCATTCCCGATTGTGGTCACTGGACCCAGCAAGAAAAACCTGATGATCTCAACGCGCTTATTATTGACTGGTTAAATCGCCGCTTTGGAGGTCACCATGGAACTTAGCGATCATATCAGTCAGGGGCCTCAATGGATTCAGTTCTGGGTTACGTGGCTTGCCTTCATCAATACGGCAGCTGTTCTGTTTGCGTTTCACCGCAAAGAAGCTCACTGGATACTCACAGCATGGCTTGCGGTGCTTGTGTTTATGCCCGTGCTATTTGACGAAGTGGGTTATGTGCGATTACTTGGCATAGTACATATTATTTTCTGGACACCTCTTCTGGTTTATCTGTGGCGTCAGCGCTCTCAGATACTATGGAAAACCCTCTCAGGGTTTTATATCCGTGTTCTGTTTATCAGCAATCTGGTTTCTCTGACGTTTGATTATGTTGATTTAATTCGATACATTGCCGGGGATTATGCGGCATAGTCCAAACGTACTCCCCCCCGCCTCTCCCGAAACGGAAGCCTCGCCCTACTCTTCTCTCCACGATGAAGACGATGGGCCGTTGCGCATTTTGCTCTCTAGCTATCGCAGCCACCCCAGAACAGGTGGTCAGGGTGTTTATATACGCTATCTCACCAAGGCGTTGGTGAATTTAGGCCATAAAGTTGATGTCATATCCGGACCACCCTATCCAGCATTGGATGAACGAGTAGGGCTAATTAAACTACCCTCCCTAGATCTATATGCCCAGTCAAGCCCTCTATTTGCTCTGCGCTTGCCCATGTTGAAAGACCGTATCGCTCTTTATGAATGGTGGCACCACAACGTGGGCCGTTTTCCAGAGCCTTATACGTTTGGGGAACGTATGGCAGACTACATGCGCAAGCGCATTCACTTATATGACGTCCTACACGACAATCAAACTCTCAGCTATGGCATGCTCAAGGTCAATCGAATGGGGTTACCGATTGTAGGAACCATGCACCATCCAATTACGGTGGACCGCCGCATTGACCTTCACCATCAGCGTAATCCTTTTATGAAATTTCTAAAGTGGCGGTGGTATTCTTTTTTGACAATGCAGACTCAAGTCATCCGGCAGTTAGATTATATCGTTACCGGCTCCCAGAGTGCATGCCATGATGCAGCACGGGATTTTGGCATTTCCCCAGACCGCATTCGCATAACTCCCCATGGTATTGATCATGAAACTTTTCGCCCCCTGCCGGAGACCTCCCGTCATCCCCGCAAATTGATTGCCGTCGCTAGCGCCGATGTTCCACTTAAAGGTCTGATTTATCTGGTACGCGCTTATAGGAGCCTGCTTACACGCTATCCGGATTTGGAACTAGTCGTGGTGGGACATCTTCGGGAAGGACAAACGGCGCGAGAACTACGCGCTCTTGGCATAGAACACCGTGTTCGTTTTGTCTCCGATCTTGATGACGAAGAGATGACACGTCTTTATGCTGAGGCTACCCTTGCAGTTTCTCCATCGGTTTATGAGGGTTTTGGATTTCCTGCAGGCGAAGCTATGGCGTGCGGTGTGCCTCTTGTGGCAACGGATGGTGGCTCTTTACCAGAGGTTGTTGGAGATGCAGCCCTTATAGCACCTCATTCTAATCCGCAAGCTCTGGCTGAGGCTATTGCTACCCTGCTTGATGACCCCGAAAAACGTGCACAGTTCGCCAAAGCCGGACGACAACGCGTTCTGGATCATTTCAACTGGGAGCATGCCGCCAAATTAACCGTTGCCGTTTACCGGGAAGCTATCTATGCAAACCATCAATCTGCGCACTCTGCGTCTTGAAGACAGGCACCGTCTGTTGGATATCGGCTGCGGTGCAGGACGACATCTCCATGCCGCTTGCCATCACGCCACCTGTCACGCCATTGGCCTTGATTATGGTGAAAACAATCTCCATACCACGCGTGCAGGCTTTAGCGATACTACCAACAATTACAGTCTGCTGGCAGGCAATGCGTTGACCTTGCCCTTTCCAGATGCTTGCTTTGATCGCATCATCTGTTCTGAAGTCCTTGAGCATATCCCCAACTATCGCCTTGCCCTCTATGAGATAGGGCGGGTACTCAAACCGGGCGGAGCACTGGCTATCAGCGTGCCGCGCTATTGGCCTGAATGGCTGTGCTGGGCACTCAGTAGAGACTACAGCAATGAGCCTGGTGGTCATGTGCGCATATTCAAAACTAAAGTGCTGCGCCAAGCGGTAGAAGAACAAGGTCTTGTTTATTTTCACCGGCACTGGGCACACGGTCTCCATTCCCCTTATTGGTGGATACGATGCGCCCTTGGTCTTGATAACACGCAAACATGGTTGATACGAACGTACCACCGCTTCCTAGTGTGGGATATGATGAAACGACCCTGGCTTACCTGTGTTCTATCCTGGCTTGCTGACCCGTTGATGGGCAAAAGTCTGGTACTTTATTTTGTGCGTGGCAAGAAATACCCTATGCCTACTGCCAGATCATGACGCCTCCCAGTCCTGCCCTCCCTCTTCATATGACGTATGGAGACAAACTGCCTGATGGCTTTTTTAAAGGCGCTACAGCACGTATTATGGAGTTGCAACAACAAGATGGCTCTATTCGCTGGTTTGATGGAGGGGTGGTAGATCCATGGAACCACACGGAGGCAGCAATGGGCCTTGCGGTGGTAGGAGAGAGGGAAGCGGCGCGGCGCGCTTTTAGATGGTTAGCCGAAACTCAGCTCGTTGATGGGTCGTGGTGGGGAGAACTTGGTAGTGCCGTGCCTATAGATAATGATACTCAAAATTATACCGGCGGAGAAGAGCACGCGGACGCTCCTATAAGGGACACCAACTTTTCGGCTTATATTGCAAGCGGTGTCTGGCATTATTATCGGCTTACGCATGATGATGTTTTTTTGAAAACTCTATGGCCTCATGTAGAAGGCGCTATGACGTTCGTTTTGTCTCACCAAACGGCCTACGGTGACATTCGCTGGGCTGCAGCAGACCCACAGACACCGCAGGATGATGCGCTGGTGGCGGGGTGTTCATCTATCTACAAAAGTCTTGCATGTGCATGCTGGATTGCCCATACCTTAAAACAGCCTTATGAGCATTGGTGGAAGGCAAGAGAACAGCTCGGCGAGTGTTTGCGTCAACGGCCTGAGCGCTTTGACCGGACCTGGGCCTCCAAGGCCAAATTTTCCATGGACTGGTATTATCCGGTTCTCTCCGGTGTGCTGAGAGATCAAGAAGCGCATCAGCGTCTTGAGGGACGGTGGAATACGTTTGTTGTACCGGATTATGGTTGTCGGTGTGTAATAAAAGAGCCGTGGGTTACGGTAGCAGAAGCCGCAGAGTTAGCCATAGCCCTTCTGGTGGTCGGACAGCGCAAGGAAGCGGAATCCATGTTGGCCTGGCAACATCAGTGGCGCGATGAAACAGGAGCCTATTGGATGGGCTATCAATATGAAGATAAAGTATTTTGGCCTGTAGAAAAGCCGGCCTGGACGGCAGCAGCCGTTATTCTTGCCACAGATGCCATTGTGGGTTTATCCCCAGCGGGGGATTTTTTCATAGGCGATGGCCCCCCCATTGCGTCGTAACACCCACAGAGATTTAACCACCTGCAGAGTTGTAAAAGCACCGGACATAAGGGCTATCTGACAGACTTCATAGGGAGGGCGTCCGCCATCGGCGGGGTTAGGAAACACATCATGAATAGCTAATATTCCATCCGTCATGAGGTGAGGTGTCCAAAGCCTGTAATCATCCCATGCGGTAGCCATTGAGTGCCCCCCATCAATGAACACCATAGCCAAAGGCGTTGCCCATTGACGAGCCGCCAGTGCAGAGGAGGCAACGAGAGGAATAACACTGTCTTCCAATTCGGCACGGCGCAAAGTATCGCGGAATGTGGGCAGAGTATCCATGCGCCCTGTTTGGGCGTTATACAAGTCGGGATCATGATACGCCTCGCCGGGTTGGTTTTCCTCCGACCCGCAATGATGATCTAAGGCAAACAAGACTGTCCCTTTCATCTGACAGGCAGTGCCATAATAGATAGTAGACTTGCCACAATAGCTGCCGATTTCCAGACACGGACCCCACACCGCCGCCTCAAGGGCTGCCTCCTGGAGGGCTTGACCCTCTTCCGGATCCAAAAACCCTTTGATACTGTCTATATCAACCCGATACGCCATAAAATCGCTTATGCCACCCCCCAGAGCCAGACACAAGAGGCGTAGTTTCTCAATCGCGCCTTTATTTTTGCGCACCAACCCGCTATCATGCATATTCCGTTTCACAAAGGGATGCCATGGTACACTCTCCAATACCCCGTCTCAAGAATGATGCCGGACACCAAGAAATCCGTACCGGTGCGCGGACGTTTCAGTGCATCGGAGCAAGTCCACCTCATGATCATCCCCATGTGTTTTTGACCATGGGGGACAACGGACGCATTATCTGTCCTTATTGCTCAACTCTTTACCGTCAAGATTTATCCCTTGCTCCGGATGCCGCCTACCCTTCAGACGCTATTCATATCTAACAAGATCCTGGCTAGTTACCTCCGGAAATAACCGGCGGCAAAGCCGGAATATCAAGTGCCCGATGTATCATCTCAGAAGCGCCGCCCACCAGATTATCAAGACGGTTTGGGTCAGCGGTTCTTGTAGCCTCCCCCACCGCCTGCGCTATAGACCGCATAAGGGTCTGCCCCAGTTGTTTGCGGGTTAAAGGCTTAATAAAATCACCTACATTGTTTAGCTCAAGAGGTGGCATATCCACAACAATGTCACTATTTGTTTCCTCAGATGAGATAATCGACAAAGAAGCATCCTTCATGAGAAACTTGTCAATGACGTATAATGATGAACCCTGCGCATCCCACTGATCTATGTTCTGAATGACGGCTTGAAAATTACTACCCTCTTCCGTTATCTCCAATAAAAGACGCGGAGCTTCTATTTTAATCTGCTTTAGATGTTTAACAGACCGGCCATCAGCCGTCTTTTTTCTTTCCTCATCAATATTTAAAACAACAGTAAGGCTGTCCGCAATGATAAGACCACCACCCGCAAAACCTGCCGGATCTCCCATATAAAAATCACTGAGAACAAGCCGCCCTTCTCGAGCGCTTATATCTGCAGAGCTGATAGTAGCCACAAGCCCTGCCATAGCCAAGGCTTCTCTTTCTATAGCATTGCTAATATAGGCATCCGGCACAGCAATGCCCAAAACAAATAACATCAAGCGTTCCATCATAGATTTCTCATAACAACCACTTTAAGATGCCGTAAGCGAATTAGAACAAAATACAGATTGAACACAACGGTTTCAATGTTATAATCCGAATATGGCTGTTATGAGGACCATATCGTTGCTGAGTATTTGCTTCGCCCTGCTTGTTAGCAATGTGACGAACGCAGCTACTGCTTGCCATATGGCAGATATAAACCAGACAACGACTGAAATACAGATCAACCACAGCGATATGGATATGCCCTGCCATGAAATGGCAAATAATGAAGAGCAAAATTCTTCTAACTGCGATCAATGCGGTTGCCAACATTGCGTGACTATTAACGCATTACCACCATACCAATCGGTTCAAGATATTGTTGCGTCCAGAGCGAAGCCCTACGCCACACAAAGCATTTACTCATGCCATCCTGAAGGCATACTCCAACCACCTAAACATATTTCCTAACTGTTCACGCCACAGGCGTGTGTTATCGGTAGTGCCTAGCACTGCCTAACAATCACTAACATTAGGAGATATTGATGAGATTTTTTCTAAATATTGTCTGCATCGCCATGCTATGGGGTTCATCCGTAGCGATCGCACGCCCGGTATCTTATCCGGGTGGATGGACAGTGATGCAAAACAATAACACAGGCGCACATGGCCTCTATGTTCATTACTCGCCTACCGCCAAATATTCCATTGGTTACAAGGCGGAATATTGGCGCGATGAAAAGTGGCACTCTCATAGCGCACAATTGAACTATCTAGCCAAACGCTGGAATGCACCAACATCCCAAGCCAACCTATACCTAAAAACAGGTGCAGGTGTTGCCTATAGTAATTTTGGTTCATTTGATGGTGAAACAGAGCCTACCGGATTTGTGGGCATCACCTTTGATTGGGAAGATCGGCGTTATTTCAGCAGCTATGAAACCCGTGCCTACTATGCCAGAGATATAGACAAATTCTTCGTGCAGAAAGCACGGGTGGGCATTACTCCCTATATCGGAGATTACGGCGACATTCATACATGGCTGATGCTACAGGTTGATCATACCCCCGGCAAAGACAATAAAATCACCGTCACGCCGCTCGTACGGATGTTCAAAGGTGAATATCTTGTCGAGGCTGGAATTAGCGATGATGGCGACGTTCTATTTATCTGGACAGTCAGATTATAAGGAGAAAATCATGAAAACTTTAATCATAAAATTTGCATTTATAACCATATTTGCAATCGCGCCGGTATGGGCTGGTCATACTGAACATAGCCACGATCATGCCGAACATGGTCACAATAACGTATCGGCAGAGAAACCTGTTACCGGAACAGAAGGTGCTTCTTGTAAGGATATTACCAACATCAAAGTTAACGGCCTTGTTTGCGATTTTTGTGCCCGTGCTATAGAAAAAGTTTTTTCTAAGCGCGACGAGGTAGCTAGTATCAATGTTGATCTGGATAATGGCTTTGTACACGTAGTGATGCGGTCAGGCAAAACCATTGATGATGATACGCTCACTCAACTTATCACTGATTCTGGTTACAATGTCACCTCAATCGAGAATCAGTGCTAGTATGACAAATGAAACAGAAAACTACGGCATAAAGCATACGCTCATACCTACGCTTAGTCTTTTCACCTCTGTTGGCACGTTAGTATGTTGCGCTCTTCCAGCATTATTTGTAACACTGGGGGCCGGTGTAGCCCTTGCCGGTTTGGTAAGCTCAGCTCCGTGGCTGATAGCCTTATCACAGTATAAAGGATGGACGTTTGGTATCTCCGGCGCAATGATTCTGCTAGCAGGGCTTATGCATTGGAGCGCACGCAATATTCCATGCCCGATTGATCCTAAGCAAGCCGAGGCTTGTACACGGTTGCGCAAGATCAATGGTTGGATATATTGGAGTTCAGTCGCCGTATGGAGCGTCGGTTTCTTCTTTGCCTTTATTGCCATCCATATATTTTATTAGGCGTAATTTATAACACTCCTCAAACCCTTTTTTGGCTAAGCCTTGGGAGAATTTTTGATGATGGTGCGGGCGAGGGGACTTGAACCCCTAAACCCTAATGGGTTACGGATTTTAAGTCCGCTGCGTTTACCAATTTCGCCACGCCCGCAACAATGTCTTATTCCATAAAGAAGTAGCACTTACGTCACAATACCTGGACCGTAACGCTCGTCACAACATTTCTCCCTTTTATCGCAAGCACTACCCTACTGCGCAAGAAAAACACTCAACAAAAAATGAGGCAACCAAAAAAAGCGGGGCTCCGAAGAGCCCCGCTTTCAAAAAAACAAATGCTATGAGCGTAATATTAGCCCTCAAGACCCTGCCACACAGGCCAGCAGTTATTGCCAGCACGAGCCGCTAGTTTCTCCTGAGCGTCCTTGGCATCAGAGCCCTGAGATACCTGGACATAATCATCGGCACCCGTGCACCACACATAAAATTGATGGTTACCACTCTCGGACATAGCATCAACATTGGAGTTCAAGCCATAGGCCACACCCGCCATCATCATGATGCCACTAACCAGCCCTGCAAAAATCGATAGTTTTTTCATTACATAGTCTCCCTGTACACAATCTCCTCCACCGGAGACAACACACACCCTGACATCCAATATTGACTCATAGCAACATTGACTAGGGGCAACATTAATCACGAGCCCTACTTTAGCGCCCTATTTCCGCTCTGCCAACGCTTTTTCTAGGATGGAAGCACTCTATACCTCCGGATAGGGGTCTGTGTTGCATTTTTGCACCATCCCCCTCATAATGGTAATTATATACTTTAGTAGCCAAGAACTGTCATTTTAGCGCAGTTTTCCGCCATTAAAACGAAGTGATCGTTTCAAAATTTTCTACAGGCGAAAACCGGCGAAATACTGCGGATATTTGTAAATTCCATCCACTAAAGTATACAATTACCCTCACAAACGGCCTCATTCCCCGACTTCTGAAGCCCCCTCTGCAACTATTTCAACACCCAAATCATCCAAAACAACTAAAAGAGCCTCACCAGCTTGTTTAAGAGAATCAGCATCAGGCCCCCGCAACACCAGCCGAACTCCAAAACTACCCCCATGATAAAACGGATAACTCCCCATACTGACCCCCGGATGCTGCGCCTGCACCGCCCCTAAGGCTTGCGCCAGTTCACCTTCCGCCGCTGACACAACAATGGTGCGGCTTAACATCACAGCACCGCCTTTAAGGCGAGGCGCTAACGCATCCATCATTACCTGCATGACCATAGGCACGCCGGCCAACACAAAAACATTCTCCAACTGAAACCCGGGAGCAGTGCTTATAGCATTATCAATCAACTGCCCCCCATCAGGAATACGGGCCATCCGCAACCGGGCTTCATTGATACGATGATCTATTTTCTTATAATGAGACTCAAGACGACGCACCGCCTCTTCATGGTGACTAATACCAACTCCAAAAGCCCGCGCTACGGCGTCAGCCGTTATATCGTCATGGGTCGGGCCAATCCCGCCGGTGGTGAAAACATAATCAAGCCGCGCGCGCATATCATTAAGAGTGGTGGCGATAACATCTATCTCATCGCCAATTACATGAGCCTCTGTTACCCGAACACCAAGACGATTCAAATAAGTAGACATCCACGACAAATTAGCATCCTGCGTACGTCCCGATAATAATTCATCGCCAATCAGCAGAATACCTGCCCTTACGTCTGCCGTCTCTGTCATCATGCGCCACCCCGTTCTTTCTCTTCGTAACCCTACTCCTTCCTATAACTCTACGTAATTTCCCCTCTTGCCGCCAAGCCTCATTATTCTTATGGTCTTATCCCAGATTTCCAAGATGTTTCTTTGACCTTATGCGCTTTGACCCTCCCCTTCAGTCTGCCCGACTAATACGCCGCTACAAGCGGTTTTTGGCCGATATCAAGTTTGACGATGGTACTACCTCTACAGCCCATTGCCCCAATCCCGGCTCTATGATGGGGCTAGCCGAACCCGGCGTTGAAGTATGGGTGTCAAAAAGTACAAACCCCAAACGCAAACTAGGTTGGAGTTGGGAGTTGGTAGCGACGAGTGTGCTCTCTGACGACACACCGTCTGTTCTGGTGGGCATTCATACCAGTCGCGCCAATGATCTGGCAAAGGAGGCTATTGAGGCAGGCCACATAACAGAGCTCAACCGCTATGACACCCTCCACCGGGAGCAACGCTATGGCGAGAACAGCCGCATTGATTTGTTATTGGAAAACAGCAAAACAGACGACAATGCCTGGGTTGAGGTCAAGAGCGTTACTCTATCGCGTCAAGCAGGTGTTGCGGAGTTCCCCGATGCGGTAACCAGCCGTGGAAAAAAACATTTAAGCGAGTTGGGTCGTCTGGCACGAGAGGGAAAGCGCGCCGTCATGCTTTATGTTATTCAGAGGAATGATTGCACCAAAATGTGCCTTGCGAATGATATTGACCCCACTTATGCCAAAGCAGCGCAAGAGGCTACGCAAGCAGGCGTTGAAATGCTTTGTTATGATTGCTACATAACGCCTGATGACATCACTCTCCATAATGCGATACCCTTGATCATATGAGGAACGAGTATGACGTATACGGCTGTTGACGAAGATACTTCTGCATACAACACCGGACAGGTAAAACTGTATGGCCCGGAGTGTTTTGCGGGTATGCACGCTGTAGGGCAGTTAGCAGCCGCAGCACTGGATGTGCTGAAGGATGAAGTTAAGCCAGGTGTCACGACGGATTATCTTGACCGCCTTGTATACGATTACGCTCTGGCACATGAGTGTATCCCTGCGCCTCTTAATTACAGGGGTTATACAAAATCTATTTGCACGTCCATCAATCATGTGGTTTGCCATGGGATTCCCAGTGATCGCATTTTGCGGGAGGGAGATATTATCAACATAGACGTAACCCTCATCAAGGATGGTTGGCACGGTGACACTAGTCGCATGTATTACGTGGGCGATGTGCCCCGTCGCGCCCGGCGCCTTGTGGAGATAACCTACAAGGCCATGATGCGCGGCATCGCTGAAGTAAAGCCCGGGGCAACCTTAGGCGA
This sequence comes from Parvularculales bacterium, assembly GCA_036881865.1. Taxonomy (NCBI): domain Bacteria; kingdom Pseudomonadati; phylum Pseudomonadota; class Alphaproteobacteria; order Parvularculales; species Parvularculales bacterium. Next base: position 13,383 of record JBAJNM010000004.1, read on the forward strand.
CATTGGGGCTGCCATTCAGGATTATGCTGAAGGAGAACGTTGTTCTGTTGTGCGCGATTTTTGCGGTCACGGATTAGGGCTTGTTTTTCATGATGCGCCCAACATTTTGCATTATGGCGTCCGGGGTCAAGGTCTTACCCTTCAGGAGGGTATGTTTTTTACCATCGAGCCTATGATTAACCTTGGCAAACCGGGAGTTAAACTGTTAAAGGATGGCTGGACAGCCGTTACCCGTGACCGCTCTTTGTCTGCGCAGTTTGAACATTCTCTCGGTGTCACCCAAGATGGTGCTGATATCTTTACACTATCTCCGGCAAACCAGCATTGCCCTCCCTATTAATTGGTTTTCTTACCAAGATGCCCCCTGACCCACAAAAAGAACCCCCCACTAAAAAAGCAACGCCCCATCACCATGGCCATCGGGACCGGTTGCGCAAGCGCTTTCGGGAAACCAATGGTGAGGGCATGCCTGATTACGAGATTATGGAGTTAATACTCTTCAATGTTGTTCAGCGCCGTGATGTTAAAGAGTTGGCTAAAACCCTGACGATAGACAAGTTCAAAGGATTTACAGGTGCACTGGCGGCTACGGAATCCCAAATTAAAGATATCCCTGGGCTGGGGGCTAAGAGTGCACAGCGTTTGATAACAGAGTTTGCTCTCATCCGCATGGCGGCCACACGCCTCGCCAGAGAAAAAGTCATCAACCGAACTGTTTTATCGTCCTGGGATGCGCTGATTGAATATTGCAGCATCACCATGGCCCATAACGACATAGAACAATTCCGCATATTGTTCCTAGACACCAAAAACACTCTCATCGCTGACGAGGTTCATCAACAAGGCACTGTTAATCACACCCCTGCTTATCCTCGTGAAATCGTCAAGCGCGCCTTAAATCTCGGGGCATCAGGTATGATTTTGGTTCACAATCACCCCAGCGGCGATCCTACTCCCTCTCGTGCTGATATTGAAATGACCAGAAAAATTGCCGAATCAGCTCTACCCTTGGGTATCTCTCTTCACGATCATCTCATTATCGGTAAGGGCAAACATACCAGTTTCAAAGAGCGGGGATTGATTTAGACTCTCTATGATATATAAAATCATCTCACACTAAGCCTACCCCCACAGACCGCTAAAAGCCTGAAAGACGTACTGTTATGATTCCCCGTTATACGCGAGACCAGATGGCTTCCATCTGGGAGCCTAAAAACACTTTCAAAATATGGCTGGATATTGAAACCCACGCTCTGGAAGCTATGGTGGAGTTAGGACAAGCCCCTGCCTCAGCCGCAAAGGCACTGCGAGAGCGGGGCGGTTTTGATATTGACCGCATCCAAGAGATTGAACGTGAAGTAAAACATGATGTTATTGCTTTCTTAACCTCTTTGGCAGAGCATGTTGGAAAGGAGGCCCGCTTTGTACATCAGGGCATGACATCTTCTGATGTGTTGGATACATGCCTTAACATACAACTCACTCAGGCTGCCGATATTTTGCTAGCCGATATGGATGCCCTACTTGCCATCCTCAAGCGCCGCGCACTAGAGACCAAAGATTATATTTGCATAGGGCGCAGTCATGGTATTCATGCAGAACCCACCACCTTTGGCCTTAAGATGCTTCAGGCCTATGCAGAGTTTGAGCGGCAACGACAACGACTTGAAACGGCACATCGTGAGGTTGCCACCTGTGCTTTGTCAGGGGCGGTTGGCACATATGCCAACATTGACCCCCGAGTAGAAGTCCGTGTCGCTGAAGCTCTTAATCTAAAACCGGAGCCTATTTCTACTCAGATTATCCCCCGCGATCGCCATGCAGCCTATTTTGCCACCCTTGGCGTCATTGCCAGTTCCATAGAGCGCCTCTCAATAGAGATCCGCCACCTACAACGAACAGAAGTCCTAGAAGCCGAAGAATTTTTTACCACCGGTCAAAAAGGATCTTCTGCCATGCCCCATAAGCGTAATCCAGTGCTCTCTGAAAATCTCACAGGGTTAGCGCGACTTATTCGGGGTATGGTGACACCCGCACTGGAAAATGTCGCCTTGTGGCATGAGCGCGATATTTCTCATTCCAGCGTGGAACGGGTGATTGGGCCGGATGCCACCACCGCTCTTGATTTTGCTCTGACACGACTGGCCTCTGTTATGGATCAGTTGGTGGTATATCCGGAAAAAATGCGCGCCAATCTGGATAATCTGGGCGGTCTTGTTCACTCTCAACGGGTGTTACTGGCTTTAACCCAGCACGATATCAATCGTGAGACAGCCTACAGCATGGTGCAAGCTCACGCCATGGCAGTCTGGCGGGGCGAAGGAGATTTCAAGACACTACTTCTGGAAGACAAAGACATCCGTGCGGTGCTATCAGACAAAGACATAGAGGCCCTGTTTGACCTCTCCTATCACACGCAACACGTTGACAGAGTGTTTGCCCGAATTCTGGGCGATACAACAACAGGATAAAATGCTAATCAGCCTTTTTGGGTAGCGATCTGCTGGCTGGCAGTTTCCATCATATCGTCCATAGTGCGGCGTATTTGATGGTCTGACTGATCTACGCCGTTGGCATCAAAATCGCTCCGTATTTTACCAAACACCTCTTCATCTCCAGCATGGGTGCAATCCAGTTTGACGAGTTCCTGAATATAAGCCTCCCCTTCCGTACCAGATAGTCCCAGTTTTTCCGTTACCCATTCTCCCAGCAAATGAGCCCGCCGTGCCGTGATTTTGAAGGCTAATTCCTGATCGTGGGCAAATTTCTTCTCAAATGTATTTTGACGGTCATCAAAAGAAGTCATAAATGATGTTCCTTAAATTGGATGGGCGAAACACACATGCTCCATCATATAGACGAGCTACCGCCCAAAGCAAGAGGTCAGGCAAGTTCTAACGAAATAATTGCCTCCCACACACCCATGGGTTAGGTTGGACGTGGTTCCCGGAGGTTAAAAGGAGGGCGCCCCAGAAAGGATATTCTCCTATGAAACACCGCAAACAGATTTATGAAGGCAAGGCCAAAGTGCTGTATGAAGGTCCGGAGCCGGGCACCCTGATTCAGTATTTCAAAGATGATGTAACCGCCTTCAACAAAGCCAAACACGAAATGATGGAGGGCAAGGGCGTACTGAATAATCGCATTTCAGAATTTTTGTTTGTACGGTTAAACCAGATTGGTATTCCAACGCACTTTATCAAAGCCCTGAACATGCGCGAACAATTGGTGCGGTCGGTAGAGATTATTCCGATTGAACTGGTAGTACGCAATGTAGCAGCGGGATCTATCGCCAAACGTCTGGGTCTTGATGAGGGTGCTGCACTGCCTCGCGCGATTGTTGAATATTATTACAAAGACGATGCTCTTGATGACCCCATGGTTGCTGAAGAGCACATTTCGGCTTTTGGCTGGGCCACTCCCCAAGAGTTGGATGATATGGTAGCGCTCGCCTTGCGGATTAACGATTTTCTGAGCGGTCTTTTTATGGCGGCAAACATAAAGTTAGTAGATTTTAAACTAGAGTTCGGACGTCTGTATGAAGACGACATACCACAAATTGTGCTGGCAGATGAAATCACACCTGACACTTGCCGGTTGTGGGACGTAGAAACACAAAAAATTATGGACAAGGACCTTTTTCGCCGTGACATGGGTGGTCTTATGGATGCCTATAGCGAGGTTGCACGGCGGTTAGGTATTCTAGCAGAGACGGGACGCCCGGCCTCCCGAACTCCCACATTGGTCAGATAATCTGCAAAAGATATGAAAGCACGCATTATCATAACGCTGAAACCGGGGGTTCTGGACCCTCAAGGTAAAGCGATTGAACAGACTCTTGAAGATTTAGGGTTCAACGGCGTAACCCAAGTGCGTCAGGGCAAATGTATTGATGTTGACCTTGGCGAGACAGATACAACCCAAGCGCATGCTACTCTTAATGCTATGTGCTCTACATTGCTGGCTAATCCCGTCATTGAAGAATATGCAATAGAACTGGGTGACGCTGCATCATGAAGGCAGCCGTGATTGTTTTTCCCGGCTCTAATTGTGACCGCGATGTGGCCGTTTGTCTTGCTGAAACCACTGGTCAGGCGCCTGCTATGGTGTGGCATAGAGAGGCAACCCTGCCTGAGTGTGATGTAATTGTTTTGCCGGGTGGTTTTTCTTACGGTGATTATCTACGCGCCGGTGCTATAGCAGCTCACAGCCCCATCATGAAAGACGTTACTCACCACGCCCGCAAGGGTATGCCGGTTTTGGGCATTTGCAATGGCTTTCAGGTTTTAACCGAAACGGGCCTTTTGCCCGGGCTGCTGATGCGCAATGCTCATCTTAAGTTTGTTTGCCGTAGTGTGTTCTTACGGGTAGAAGCTACCCGCGACCCGTTCACACAGGGTTACAACCCGGGAGATATTGTCGCCATGCCTGTAGCCCACCATGATGGCAACTATTATGCCGATGAGGTGACCCTTGACCGGTTGGAAGGAGAACAACGTATCCTTTTTCGTTATTGTGATGAGGTCGGTGCACCAACACCGGCAGGGAATCCCAATGGATCAGCACGTAATATTGCAGGCATTACTAATGAAACTGGTACGATTGTAGGCCTCATGCCCCATCCGGAACGGGGGTACGACCCGGTCTTGGGTGACGTTGGCGGGCATCCCCTGTTTGCCAGTTTGATGGAGACCCTATCATGACCGCGATACCGGTAACCACAGAGGCCCTCACCGCCCACGGCTTAACCGAAAATGAGTACCGGCGCATTGTCGCTCTGCTAAACCGTCATCCCAATCCGACCGAATTAGGTATTTTCAGTGCCATGTGGAGTGAGCATTGTTCTTATAAATCCTCAAGAAAATGGCTTAAAACCCTGCCCACAACAGGAGAGGTTGTGATTTGTGGCCCGGGAGAAAATGCCGGAGTAGTGGATATTGGCGATAATCAAGCCATTGTCTTTAAAATGGAAAGCCATAACCACCCTTCATACATTGAGCCTTATCAGGGTGCAGCAACCGGTGTAGGCGGTATTATGCGCGATGTTTTCACCATGGGTGCGCGTCCGATTGCCAACCTCAATGCTTTACACTTTGGTAGCACGATCCATGAAAAAACCCGTCATTTTGTATCCGGCGTGGTTGCCGGTATTGGCGGTTACGGAAATTGCATTGGTGTGCCTACTGTCGGTGGCAAAACTGCCTTTGATGCCAGCTATAACGATAACATTCTGGTCAATGCCATGTGTGTTGGTTTAGTAGAACATGACCGGATTTTCTATGCCTCCGCCAGCGGCATTGATAATCCGGTAGTTTATGTAGGCTCCAAAACCGGCCGTGACGGTATTCACGGTGCAACTATGTCATCTGCAGGATTTGACGATGCTGCCCATGAAAAAAGACCCGCCATACAGGTGGGAGATCCTTTTATGGAAAAACTACTGATGGAAGCCTGTCTGGAGCTCATGGGGCAAGACGCTATTATTGCCATTCAGGATATGGGCGCGGCAGGACTTACTTCATCGGCAGTGGAGATGGCCGACAAGGGTGGCGTCGGCATTGATATGAATTTAGACGCCGTACCACGCAGGGAGGCGGCCATGAATGCTTACGAGATTATGCTCTCTGAAAGTCAGGAGCGCATGCTTATGGTGCTCAAACCGAAGCGCGAAGAGATAGCACGACAGATTTTTGAAAAATGGGGGTTGGATTTCTCCGTCATTGGACATCTAACTGATAGTCATCATCTTGTGCTACGGCAGGAAGGAACAGTGGTTGCTGACATTCCCTTGCAAGCCCTTGCCGGTGAAGCACCTATGTATGAGCGCCCTTGCGCACCCTTACCGAATCCGACACCGATAGCATCGGCAACAACAGAGGCATGTGATGATCCGATGGCCACACTGAAGACCATGTTGGGAGAGGCAGCCCTGTGCAGCCGCCAATGGATTTGGGAACAATACGACCACAGCGTGATGGGAGATACAGTACAAGGTCCGGGAGGTGATGCTGCGGTAGTGCGTGTGCATGGCTCGAATAAAGGATTAGCGCTTACGGTCAATGTAACGCCGCGTTATGTGAAAGCCGACCCAATAATGGGTGGACGGCAAGCCGTAGCAGAAGCCTGGCGTGTTCTCACAGCCGTCGGCGCACAACCTCTAGCCATTACCGACTGCCTCAACTTTGGTAATCCGGAAGACCCGAACGTCATGGCACAATTTGCCGGAGCCGTTCAAGGCATCGGACAAGCATGTGAGGTTCTGTCATTTCCCGTGGTGTCAGGCAATGTTTCTTTTTACAATGAAACCAGTGGTGTTTCCGTGTTGCCCACACCGACGGTTGGCGGTGTTGGGTTGATTAACACACTTGTCTCTATGACGAGTCTGGCTTTTAAGGATGCCGGAGAGGCCATTATTCTCGTCGGAGAAAGTCGCGGGCATTTAGGTTGTTCACTTTACCATGCCCTCATTCACAACTGCAAAGATGGCGCACCACCTCCAGTTTATCTGGAGAGTGAACGCCGCAACGGCAATTTTGTACGCACCGAGATTAACAACAATATTGCAACGGCAGTTCATGCCTTAACCGCCGGCGGGATACTGGTAGGCATCGCCAGAATGGCTATGGCGGGTGCTATGGGCGCACGCCTGACACTCCCCGCAACAGATCTGCCTACCGCCGCCTTTTTATTTGGTGAAGACCAGAGCCGCTATCTCCTCACCTGCCCTATGGCACAGGCTGAGGAAGTCCTAAAAAACGCCGTTTCCCAATGCGTTCCGGCGGTTCTTTTAGGAAGGACCGGTGGGGATGAATTGACAATAGCGGATTATCCCCCCATATCATGGAGGGAACTGGCTCAAACTCACAGAGGCTGGTTGCCAGCCTATATGGGACGCTCTTAATCAAGGAGATTTATTTCATGCCCATGAGTGCAAGCGAAATTGAACAGCGTATTCGGGCTGCCCTGCCTGATGCTCACGTTGAGATTACCGACCTCAGAGGTGATGGAGATCATTATGCAGCCCGTGTTGTATCAACCGCCTTTGAGGGTAAAACCCGTGTGCAACAACATCAACTCATCTACAAAGCCCTTCAGGGCGCTATGGGCGATGCTCTTCATGCTCTTGCCTTACAAACGGCCATCCCTGATGATGATCCAAAAGAAAAATAACAATATAGGAAATCCACCATGACTCAAACACCGGAGACCCAAACATCGCCCGCTCATCAACGCATCCAGCAAGAAGTGGATCGCGAGGACGTAGTGTTATTCATGAAAGGCACACCAGACTTTCCCCAATGCGGATTCTCCAGCCAGATATCCCAACTGCTGACGTTTTTGGGCGTTCCCTTCAACAGCGTCAATGTGCTGGAAGATGAAGATATACGGCAAGGCATCAAAGCCTATAGCGACTGGCCTACTATTCCACAACTTTACATAAAGGGTGAGTTTATCGGTGGGTGCGATATTGTCCGCGATTTGTATGAAACCGGTGAATTACAGACCTTACTGGTAGAAAAAAATATTGCCACCCACAACGCCTAAAAGCTAATTTCGGGAGTAAAACTCCACCACCAGATTAGGCTCCATGCGCACCGGATAAGGAATTTCCGCGAGAGAGGGGATACGCGCAAGGCTTGCGGTTAATTTGTTATCATCCACTTCCAGATAATCAGGCACTTCACGCTCAGGGCTTTCCCGTGCTTCCAGAATTAGAGCCATCTGGCGCGATCTCTCCCGCACCGCAATCACATCGCCCACCTTTAAACGATAACTCGGAATGGTCACCCGCTTGCCATTGACACTTATATGGTTATGACTCACTAACTGCCGCGCCGCAAACACCGTGGGCACAAACTTAGCCCGGTAAACAACGGCATCCAGACGCTGCTCCAGCAGCCCCACCAGATTTTCGCTGGTGTCGCCGCGCATCCGAACAGCTCTGGTATAAGTCCCCCGAAACTGCTTCTCGGTGATGTTGCCGTAATAACCTTTTAGCTTCTGCTTGGCACTTAACTGAATGCCGAAGTCGCTCGGTCTGGAGCGGCGCCGTTGACCGTGTTCGCCCGGACCATATTCACGCCGATTTACAGGACTTTTAGGGCGACCCCAAATGTTTTCACCCATGCGACGATCAATTTTATGTTTCGCCTGAATCCGCTTTGACATACGGCGGAACTCCCATTGTGTACAAAAACGACATATAAAAAAAATACCGGCACAATATCGCCGGAAACAAGCAAACTATACCCATAAGGCCTCTTATGTCAAACTAGCCTGCTAAAACCTCCATTTTGTCACCAAAATTTGTCTCCAAAAACCCTATTGGTGGGTAAGTGCCGAAATAATACCCCTTAAGGTTCGGATTTCCTGCTCGGTTGGCCGTCCACGCTGGAAAAAATTGCGAATATTACGCACCATAGAGGGGCGTTTTTCCGGCGGGCGCAAAAATCCTGCCTCATCCAACGCACTTTCCAGATGTATATAAAATCCTATCAGTTCATCCCGGTTGGCCGGGCGGGTTTCCGGAGGAATAACCCATATCGCAGGTATCGTAGAGTCATACGCCTTGCGCCATTCATAAGCCACAAGCACAACACTCTGGGCCAAATTAAGAGACGAAAAAGAAGGATTAACCGGAACACGCATAATGCCATCAGCGCAGACCACTTCGTCATTGGTAAGACCCGTACGCTCAGGACCAAACACAACACCGCACTGCATTCCATGGGTGGTCTCACTTCGTAACCGACGTACAGATTCCTCCGGTGTGAACACCGGCTTGGCCATATCCCGCCGCCGGGCTGTCGCTGCCAGCACAAACTGGAGGTCAGCAACCGCCTCTTCCAAAGACGCAAACACTTGGGCGTTATCAATAACACTGCCCGCACCGGAGGCCGCCTGATAGGCTTTATCCTTATGCCACCCCTCACGGGGATTAACCAACCGCAATTCCTCCAACCCAAAGTTCAGCATGGCACGGGCCGCTGTGCCGATATTCTCACCCAACTGGGGACGCGTTAGTATAATGACCGGCGCTACGTTTTCCGGCCCCTCAGGTATCTCAGGAGCCGTATCACCAGAATATGCCCCGTTCATCGCCACTACCCTCTATCCTTTTTGTTTGTTACTTTTAGCACCTTATTCCTTTTTATTTTACTTTTCCGCCTTTAACCATAGAGGCTCAAATGTTATATCAAAGCCATAGTTACATTTATGGTTCTTCAGCCAGTCATCACCAGCCATTCGTCTTACCGTTTCCCAAACAAGCGGGAAAGCCAAGCATAAAGTAAAGCCAAACAGGAGGTATAGAGTGTCCAAGATCAAAGTGGATAATCCGGTTGTTGAATTGGATGGCGACGAGATGACACGCATCATCTGGAAAATGATCAAGGATAAACTCATCACACCGTGGCTAGTGCTAGACGTGGATTATTATGATCTGGGCATGGAAAGCCGCGATAAGACCGATGACCAAATCACCATCGATGCCGCCAACGCCATCAAAAAACATGGCGTGGGCATTAAATGTGCCACCATAACCCCGGACGAAGCGCGAATGGAGGAGTTTGACCTTAAACAAATGTGGCGCTCTCCTAACGGCACTATCCGCAACATTTTGGGAGGTACAGTGTTTCGCGAGCCAATTATTTGCCGGAACATTCCCCGTCTGGTACCAGGTTGGACGAGTTCTATTGTCATTGGCCGCCATGCCTTTGGTGATCAATACCGGGCGACCGATTTTCTCGTGCCGGGTAAAGGCAAACTAACTATCAAATGGGAATCGGAAGACGGCTCTGATGTCCGTGAACATGAAGTTTTTGATTTTCCGGGATCCGGTATATCACTGGCGATGTACAATCTGGATGATTCCATACGCGATTTTGCCCGCGCCTGCATGAACTTTGGCCTTGAGCGTAAATGGCCCGTTTATCTCTCAACCAAGAACACTATTCTCAAAGCCTATGACGGGCGTTTTAAAGATTTATTTCAGGAAATCTACGATGCCGAGTTTAAAAAAGATTTTGAGAAAGCCTGTATTCATTATGAGCACCGACTCATTGACGACATGGTAGCAGCCTCTCTTAAATGGAGTGGGGGTTACATCTGGGCTTGCAAGAATTATGATGGTGATGTGCAGTCAGATACGGTAGCACAAGGTTTTGGATCACTTGGTCTTATGACCAGCGCACTTTTGACGCCGGACGGTAAGATCATGGAAGCCGAAGCCGCCCACGGCACTGTCACCCGCCATTACCGAGCACATCAGCGCGGTGATGAGACGTCTACCAATTCCATTGCTTCTATTTTTGCATGGAGCAGAGGCTTGAGCCATCGCGCCCGTCTGGATGGTAATGAAGCCCTGTCCCGATTTGCTACAACACTTGAGAAAGTTTGCATGACCACAGTAGAAAGCGGCTTTATGACTAAAGATCTGGCCCTTTTGGTAGGCGACAAGCAAACTTGGCTGTCTACCACGGGTTTTCTGGACAAAATTGCCGAAAACCTTGAAGCGGCTTTATCATCTTAAGCATAAAGGTAATATCCGGATATTTGCGCCGTAGGGTCCTCGCCATCCGGTTTTTCCTTTTTCAGATAGCTAACACCTCCCAGCACTGCCTGTACATTTATTTTGCGTCTTCCCGTGACCGAATAATGCCTATAATAGATTCCAGTGCTTCTTCCGACCGTGTTCCATCAGGACCGCCCGCTTGTGCCATATCCGGTCGACCTCCTCCACCCTTACCCCCCAGAGCTTCTGCACCGGCTTTTACCAAATCCACGGCGCTCAAACTCCCTATCTTATCTTCTGTTACCCCCACCACCAGAGCCGCCTTACCCTTGTGAACACTCACTAACGCTACAACTCCAGAGCCTAGTTTTTGCCGCATATCATCCATCATGCCGCGCAACTCTTTGGGGTTAATACCCTGAAACTGACGGGCAATCACCGAAACACCTTCAACATCACGTACAGCCAGCGCTTCACCCTCGCCCCCCCCGGTAACCAGAGTACGGCGAGCCTCTGCTAACTCTCGCTCCAACTGACGACGCTCCTCCAGCAAGGAACGCACCCGGTCAAACGTCCCTTCGGGCGTGATTTTAAGAAGCTGTGCTACCTCCTGCTGCGCATCCTTGTAGCGGGTAAGATGAAGACGGGCGGCCTCTCCTGTAAGAGCCTCAATGCGGCGGACTCCCGCTGAAACAGAACTCTCCCCCACAATGCAAAACAAACCAATATCACCCAAACGCTTAACATGAGTGCCACCGCATAATTCCATAGAATAGATTTGTGACTCTTCTCCCGTCTGCTCCTCTCCCATGCTCAATACCCGAACATCATTGTCATATTTTTCACCAAGAAGCGATACGGCACCGGCTTCAACCGCTTTTTCCAACGGCATAACGCGTGTTCCTACCATACCGTTTTGACGAATCTGTTTATTAATCTGTTCTTCTATTTCCTTTATTTCCATAGCCGTTACCGGCTTGCCATGACTGAAATCAAACCGTAACCGATCCGGTCCCACAAAAGATCCCTTCTGTGCAACATGAACACCCAAAACCCTACGCAATGCTGCATTCAACAAATGGGTGGCGGAATGATTAGCCCGTGTCGGACGCCGCCAGTCATTACTAACTTCCATGGCGAGTTCATCACCAACCCGCAATGTCCCCTGCCTCACAATACCCCCATGGGCAATAACAGTCCCCACCATCTTTTGGGTATCGCAAACCTCAAAAATCAGCGACCCCTCGCCCGCAGGCCCACTTATCACGCCCCTATCACCAATCTGACCACCAGATTCAGCATAAAAAGGTGTGCGTTCCATAACTACCAGCACCTCCGCACCGCTATCAACCTGAGTGATGCTCTCACCCTCTTGCACAATGGCCTGAACGACGCCTGTTGCACGTTCTGTCCCATAGCCGAGAAACTCTGTTGCGCCATGCTCCTGCGCCAACTCAAGCCAAACGGGTGCACCTGCACTATCACCCGACCCAACCCAATGCGAACGACCTGCCTCACGTTGACACTCCATGGCCTTATCAAAGCCCACTATATCTACCGCAATATCACGCTCCCGCAATACATCCTGCGTCAAATCAAGAGGAAACCCATACGTATCATAAAGAGTAAACGCAACCTCTCCCGGTAAAGCCGCACCGGATGCCAAATCATCCACCGCAGCATCCAAAAGCCGAAGTCCACGGGCCAATGTCTCCCTAAACCGCGTTTCCTCCTGTTCCAACGTATCACGTATGACAGGCTCAGCACGCACCAACTCCGGATAGGTCTCCCCCATCTGTGATACAAGTGACGGTGTTAACCGCCACATGAAAATATCCTCAGGCATCAAAATATGAGCATGGCGCATGGCACGGCGCATAATGCGACGCAAAACATAACCCCTGCCTTCATTGCCGGGCGATACACCATCTGCAATCAGAAATCCGACAGCCCTTAAATGGTCCGCGATAACGCGATGACTGACCGTATGCTTTCCCTTAGAGGTAATACCGGATAAATCAGACGAAGCGCCAATCAACGCCTGCATTAAATCTATATCGTAATTATCGTGGACACCCTGCAAGACCGCTGCTATCCGCTCAAGCCCCATGCCCGTATCAATGGAAGGTCGAGGCAAGGTAATACGCTCCGTTTCGCTCTTTTGCTCATACTGCATGAAGACCAGATTCCATATTTCAACAAAACGGTCACCCTCTCCATCGGGGCTGCCTGGTGGCCCCCCGGGGATATCCGCCCCGTGATCATAAAAAATCTCCGAGCACGGCCCACACGGACCCGTCTTGCCCATAGACCAAAAATTATCTTGCGTGGCAATGCGCAACAATCTGTCATCAGGTAGACCCGCCCGCTTTTTCCATAAGTTAAACGCCTCATCATCGTCAGAGTAGACCGTCACCAACAGCTTCTCTTCCGGCAGGCCAAACTCTCCGGTTATCAGTGTCCACGCCAAATCAATGGCATTTTCTTTGAAATAATCCCCGAAGGAAAAATTACCCAACATTTCAAAAAACGTGTGATGTCGCGCCGTATACCCCACATTATCTAAATCATTGTGCTTACCTCCGGCGCGTACGCATTTTTGAGAAGATACAGCTCGTGGAGAGGGAGGTTCTGTGCCACCGGTAAAAATTGTCTTGAATGGCACCATACCCGCATTGACAAATAAAAGACTGGGGTCGTCACGAGGTACCAAAGGAGATGAGGGGATTATCTCATGCCCGCGTCCGGCAAAATAATTCAAAAAAGCCGTGCGAATGTCCTTAACGCTTGTCATGGTTCTTGACCCGAAAATTAAGTTTATGCTTTACGCATAAGGATACCAGACAGACCCCATCAGGAAGCCTACCCGCACCATTCAATAGGCGCAGAGCCTACGTTAAACCATTTACTGGTCTAAGTCAGGTTTTCCAAGAACCAGGAACCTTGCTAGGCGATGGAGGTTTTCTCTTCTTCGCCTTCGCCAGTCTCTTCCTCCGTAGCAGGAGCCTCCAGGATTGTCTCATCTAAAAGACCCGCATTCTGGCGAATAGCCACAGTCAACCGCTCCGCCATCTCCGGATTTTCCGTCAAGAAAGTCTTAGCATTCTCACGCCCCTGACCAATGCGCTGACTATCATAAGAATACCAAGAGCCGGATTTCTCAACCACGCCGGCCTTAACGCCCAAGTCAATCAGTTCACCGACAAAGGAGATGCCTACACCGTACATAATATCGAACTCAACAGTTCTAAAGGGAGGGGCCAATTTATTTTTCACAACCTTCACGCGGGTTTGATTGCCGACGATTTCATCGCGCTCTTTGATGGCACCTATGCGGCGAATATCCAGCCGCATAGAAGAGTAAAACTTAAGAGCGTTCCCTCCTGTGGTGGTCTCCGGGCTCCCAAACATGACACCAATTTTCATGCGAATCTGGTTGATGAAAATAACGGTGCATCTGGATTTTGAAATAGAGGCAGTTAGTTTCCGTAAGGCCTGACTCATCAACCGCGCTTGCGAACCAGGGAGGCTATCGCCCATTTCGCCATCTAGTTCAGCCCGTGGTGTGAGGGCGGCAACAGAATCTACAACGACAACGTCCACCGCACCTGAGCGTACCAGCGTGTCGGTGATTTCCAGTGCCTGCTCGCCGTGATCTGGTTGTGAAATCAGTAATTCATCCAAATCAATGCCAAGTTTGCGGGCATAAGCCGGATCCAGCGCGTGTTCGGCATCTACAAAGGCGCACACGCCGCCAGTCTTTTGCGCTTCTGCTACGATATGCAGAGCCAGTGTTGTTTTGCCGGATGACTCCGGCCCGTAAATCTCAACTACACGCCCTCGTGGCACACCTCCAATACCTAAGGCTATATCAAGCCCCAGCGAGCCGGTTGGTATGGTTTCAATCTCTATCTGAGAACCACTCTGTCCAAGTTTCATCAAAGAGCCTTTGCCAAAAGCACGTTCAATCTGGCTTAAAGCGGCATCCAGAGCCTTCTTTTTGTCATTCATGTTTGTATCATCAACAAGGTGTAAATCTGTACGAGTGCTAGAACGGGACATGGGGTCTCTCCTCTTATTACATAGCTGGGACGATGCGTAAAACTATCTCCGCATGAGCTTTTTGTACACTTTTTGTTCTCCATTGTCAACACGCCTAACCTATTGAAAAAAAATAAGTAATTAAAAATGTTCCAGATATGTTCTTGTTATGCTGCATCCGGACGGAGATTTTACGCCCCTGGCCAATTATCTGATTCCCAACCCCTCACTTTCCGGCATACCCCACGTTCACTTTGAACATCGGAGACTGAACGGTTTAGATAACAAAGACACCCCCCACTCATCATCGTCCGAAAAAATTGGAAAACTCTCCCAAACATTTAAGACTCCAACACCCATGTGCTGATTGTATATAATATATACGTTCGGATTCTGTAATCTCTCCTCCCGCACCGGATAGTAGCACCCACACAACCCACACACACGATTTCTCCTTGGCGGAGGGAGCAGGCTAGGATAAAGTGCCGCCTGATAATAATCATACGGCTAAATGACCATTAAAATGACCATTAACAGGAAATCTCAATGAAGTTTGAAGGTACAAAAAATTACATTGCTACAGAAGACCTGCGCGTTGCAGTAAACGCCTCTATCACCCTTGAGCGGCCCTTGCTCATCAAGGGTGAACCGGGAACGGGTAAAACCGTACTGGCAGAAGAGGTCGCCAAATCGCTGGGTCTTGACCTCCTCACCTGGCATATTAAATCCACTACCAAGGCTCAGCATGGTCTTTACGAGTATGATGCCATCACGCGTCTGCGGGACTCGCAACTAGGCGACGAACGCGTCAAGGACGTGAAGAACTATATCCATCGTGGCCGCCTTTGGGATGCCTTTGATGCCTCCTCACGCCTCGTTTTACTGATTGACGAAATTGATAAAGCAGACATTGAGTTTCCCAACGACTTGCTACAAGAACTGGACCGCATGGAGTTTTTCGTCCATGAGACAGGCGAGACTATCCACGCCCGTCAACGTCCCATTGTCATCATCACCTCCAATAACGAAAAAGAACTACCGGATGCCTTCCTGCGGCGGTGCTTCTTCCATTACATAAGATTTCCCGATACAGAAACCATGCAGCAGATTGTTGATGTCCACTTTCCGGGACTCAAATCCAGGCTTGTAGCCGAAGCCCTCAAGGTGTTTTATGAAATCCGTGAAGCGCCCGGCCTTAAGAAAAAGCCCTCCACCTCAGAACTACTAGACTGGCTTAAACTGCTACTCAGCGAAGATATTTCTCCGGAGATTTTGCGCGAGCGGGACCCCACGAAGTTGATACCACCTCTTCACGGTGCTCTGCTCAAAAACGAACAAGACGTTCACCTGTTTGAACGCCTTGCCTTTCTCGCCCGAAGGGAGAGAAATTAGAAAACTGTTGAAGTTTTAAAGCAACGCACCATTCATGGAAGAGCGAACTTGACACAGAACCAGAGAAATCATCATTATTGTGGATGGTTCGTATATAGCTTGGATTATGGCGTAGGGGTATCCTATGTTTGTTGACTTTTTCCATGAATTGCGTCGTGCCAGTGTGCCGGTCTCCCTGCGGGAATACCTAACCCTGCTGGAGGCGGTAGACGCCGATATCATTCACCGCAACGTAGAGGACTTCTACTATCTCTCCCGTTCGGCACTGGTAAAAGACGAACGCAACCTAGACCGCTTTGACAGAGTGTTTTCCCATGTCTTCCGAGGGCTGGACTCCCCGGATAATGATGAAGTTGCCGAAATCCCTGAAGAATGGCTCAAAGCCCTCACGGAAAAATTTCTTACCGAAGAAGAAAAAGCAGAAATTGAATCTCTCGGTGGCTGGGAAAAAATCATGGAGACTCTGCGCAAGCGTCTTGAAGAGCAAGAAAAACGTCACGAAGGCGGCAATAAATGGATAGGAACCGGCGGCACCTCTCCCTTTGGCGCTCAGGGCTATAACCCGGAAGGTGTGCGCATCGGTCAGGAGAAAGGCCGTCACGGCAAGGCCATTAAAGTTTGGGACAAGCGGGAATACCGCAACCTTGACGACACAGTGGAACTCGGAACCCGCAACATCAAAATGGCTCTGCGTCATTTGCGTCGATTTGCACGGGCAGGCGCACCGGAAGTGCTGGATTTGGATGATACCATCCGCTCAACTGCCAACTCGGGCTATCTGGATATCAAACTTATACCGGAACGGCGCAATGCTATTAAAGTTTTGCTGTTTTTTGATATCGGCGGCTCCATGGATGGCCACATCAAACTATGTGAGGAACTCTTTTCTGCTGCGCGGATGGAATTCAAAAACATGGAGTATTTCTACTTCCACAACTGCCTCTATGAAGACGTCTGGAAGGATAATCGACGGCGATATTCGGAAAAAATACCAACATGGGATGTGCTCCACAAATATCCGTCCGACTACAAAGTAATCTTCGTAGGCGACGCCAGTATGAGCCCCTATGAAATCACATACGCAGGAGGCTCTGTAGAGCACTGGAATGAAGAACCGGGCGGCCTATGGATTGACCGCGTTGCCCAGACTTACGAAAGCGTTGTATGGCTTAATCCGGTGGCGACAAAACACTGGGATCATACGCCGTCCATTCAGCTAATCCAGCAACTGATCGGAGATCGCATGTTTCCTCTCACCCTTGGTGGTCTGGATGAAGCCATGCGAGAACTACGCCGCCATAACACTTTAGGATAAATCTGAAGAAGTACTTTCATATGATAGATATTAATTTTAATGTTTTTTCTGATACGCCTGAGGGAAAAGATCCGGATTCTCATAGTCCTACACTTAGAAAGTATCATCAAATTCTATGGAATAAAAAATTACCTAACGGTAAGAATTTTAAATTAGATCTTGATACCCCAAAATTACTTCACCACAAATCAGATTTAGGGGAATTTTATTTATCAAGTGATCAGATCACAAATACTTATAGTGACGTAAAAAAGATGTCACATATAATCAATCAACTCACGCATGATGAAATCAATAGTTTTTCTTCTATTCGTGCCACAATTGCAGGACATATGATTTTTCCATCAAAAAAAATTGATAACAAAATGACAATTAATGGCGCTAGAGGATGGGATCGTAAAATACAAGATAGATTTGATCTTACCTTAGAATGTATCAGACTTTTTTATATGAAAAAAAGCAGTCCATTAAGTGACGTATTTCAGCGTTATTCCTCTTTCTTTTTACTCTTTGATAATTTTAAAGGGTATGTGGATTTTTTTCTTTTACAAGATTTAGTTGATCAAGATTATGCCTCAATCAAGTTTTGGCATCCTTTTACTGGTTTTCAAGATTCTCCACTGCCCCAAAATGCATCAGAGTATCGTGAGTATAGAAATAGAGTTATAAAACTTTTAAATGGACGAAATCAAAGAGTTTTAGAATTTTGTAGGAATATGCCTACCGCTCAATAATCTGTCCCTATGGTTTGATCCAGTTTAGATTTTAATTATAGTGTCATACATGCTTCTTAGCGTATGCCAACCATCACTAAAATATTTACTACATTAACGAGCCATAGCCACTCCCCAATAATTAAATCCGGCAAAGCGGGGTGTTGAGGGCAGGTACATAGTCTCCATGGACTCTGCTTTGAAGCCATTGCCCTCTATAAGATTAGGAATATTTCGATTAAGATGACATCCGCCCGCAATACGACGCCATAAAGGCGTTATGCGAGACTGCCAACGACGCACATTTTCATCCGGTGCACGGCCATGTTCGCAAAAAACCAGACGACCGCCCGGCTTTAACACTCTACGCATTTGATCAAGGGCTTTTTCAGGTTCCGGAATAGTGCACAAGGTGTAGGTTAGCATTACGGTGTCAACGCTGTCGTTTTCCAGAGGAATTTCTTCTCCCGGAAGACCTATAAACTCCACGTCAAAAGAAAGCTCCTCTGCACGTTTTTTGGCCATCGCTCTTAACTCACCAGACGGGTCAAGACCTATAACCCGATTAATCCGTGCCGCATCATAAAACGGCAAATTAAGCCCCGACCCAATACCAACCTCCAGCACTAGCCCCTCTGCCAGAGGTACAACTTTCTGACGTTGATAGCGCACCGGCTTGCTACCACAAGCCAAATCAAGAACATGCGGTAATATCCAGCGTTGATAAATCCCCATCGTCCCGTCTCCTTTTCTGTCTTTCAGTGCACTCTTTAGAACACGTACAAGTCCGGAAGGCTAAACAATAGAGACACTCTAAGCCACCCCTAATTTTTTCTTGAGGCTGGTAGACGATGTTGTGTACTGAAAAGTAAGACGCTTATCAGGATAAACATAAGAAAATGCCTTCTGCGCCATAAGGGCAGCCTCATGAAAACCGCTTAAAATGAGTTTGAGTTTGCCCTCATACGTATTGATGTCACCTATAGCAAACAAGCCGGAGCGGTTGGTTTCAAAGGCTGCCGTATCTACAGGGATAAGGTTTTCATGAAGGTTGATACCCCAGTCAGCAATTGGCCCCAACTTCATGGTCAAACCATAAAATGGCAACAGAGTATCGCACTCAAGGGTCACGTCTCCGCTATCTTTTGTGGCAATCGTCACCCCTGTAAGCGCGCCCCCTTCTCCATTCAGAGTTTTAATCTGACCGATGTGCAAAGCAACTTTTCCGGCCTCAACCAGCGCCCTCATCTTATTGATGGAATCAGGCGCAGCCCGAAACTCATCCCGCCGGTGCAACAGTGTTATCTCTTCAGACACCGGTGTCAGGGTCAGGAGCCAGTCCAGTGCTGAATCACCACCACCGGAAATTAAAATACGCTTCCCCCGAAAGGCTTCAATTTGGCGCACCGCATAAAAAACCGACTGCCCTTCATACTCTTCAATGCCCACAATAGGTGGCTTCTTAGGCTGAAAACTACCTCCACCCGCCGCAATAACCACCACCGGTGCTTCAAAGACCTCTCCCTCATCGGTCACAACCCGCCATCCGCCATCGGGTTTTTCCGTAAGCTCTGTCAACATGCGATGGTAATGATAGACCGGATTAAACGGCGCGGACTGCTCCAACAACCGATCTGTTAACTCCTGACCCGTTACCACCGGCAAGCCCGGAATGTCATAAATAGGTTTTTCCGGATAAAGTTCCGCACACTGTCCGCCAGGTCTGTCCAGAACATCAATTACATGGGCTTTCATATCCAAAAGCCCCAGTTCAAAGACAGCAAAAATCCCCACAGGTCCAGCGCCAAGGATAATAACATCTGTCGTTGTAGGTTTTTTTGCATCCATGCTCATGATCCTCTACAAACATTATTACACATTATTAGTGTTAATTATACTATTTCCCACTTTCAAACTGTTTATACAGCGAAAACCTTCTCACTTCAAGACTCCTTTGGATACCTCTCACCTTACACCCCAGAGATAGGTGTTTACGTGGCCTATCCATGCCATACTCACAGGCAAATAGAGGAGTATATACACCATGGTCGCCTCCATTCCTTTCGTGCGTGACATTAACTTTGAATATGGCCGATGCGATAGGCTATCACCTCTCATTCGACGAGTGATTGCCAACAATCCCGGCCCGTTTACCTATACAGGAACCGGCACTTATATTATTGGCGAGGGAGAGGTTGCCGTCATTGACCCGGGCCCGCTTCTTGATGAACACATTGACGCTATTATGGCTGCCCTCGGCCCTAACGAGCGCATCACGCATATTCCTATCACTCATACCCATAGCGACCACTCTCCGGCGGCAGCGCCCCTTAAAGAGCGCACCAGTGCTTTGACCTGTGGATTCGGTGCCCATGGTCAAAAGCGTAGCAGCGATGAAACTGTGAGCACTCACGAAGAAGGGATTGATGGGGAGTTTACACCTGACGTGATTATGCAGGATGGCGATAGCATAAGTGGTGCGGGTTGGACGTTAGAAGCTGTCCACACACCAGGTCATACATCCAATCATTTGTGCTTTGCCCTGCGTGAAGAAAAGGCTCTGTTTTCAGGAGATCATGTTATGGGCTGGTCAACAAGCGTCATTGGCCCGCCAGATGGCAATATGCAGCACTATATGGCCTCGCTTCAGCGCTTGCTGTTACGTGATGATGTTATTTTCTGGCCCACTCACGGCCCGCCCATCACCGACCCAAAAAACTTTGTGCAAGCATTTATTGCTCATCGTGAAGAGCGTGAAGCTCAAATCATGGCGCGCCTTGAGGCAGGCGATAATCTCATCACCGATATTGTAGCTGCCCTCTATCAGCACGTAGACAAACGCCTCCATGGCGCTGCCGCCTATTCGGTTCTAGCCCACATGGAACATTTGGTAGCCAAGCAACAAGTGTTATGTGAAGACACGCGCCTCGGCCTTAAAAGCCACTACCGGTTGCCTTAAGGGGCACACACACCGCACTGCTTTCTTCGCTAACCTCCCACAACCCCATCTCGTGCCATAGTGATGCCAGAGCATTTACCAGATGTTCCATCAGTCCATCATTATGGAGAGGCGAGGGCGTTAAACGAATACGTTCTGTGCCCCTTGGCACTGTTGGATAATTGATAGGCTGCACATAAATGCCATGGTTCATCATCAACCTATCGCAGATAAGTCGGGTACGTTCAGGACAACCCACAATAACCGGCACGATATGAGTATCCCCCCTCATAAAGGGTATTCCCTCCTCGTGGAGCATCTCTTTTAAGCGCTCTGCCCGCTCCTGATTCTGAAGACGTAACCCATGGTTCTCACGCACATAGCGCACACTGGCCAGAGCCGCACCGGCAACCGAAGGTGGCAGAGATGTTGTGAAAATAAACTCCGGCGCATAGCCGCGTATAGCATCTACCAAAACCTCTGATGCGGTAATATATCCCCCCATGCAGCCAAACGCCTTGGCTAACGTGCCTTCAATAACATCAAAACGGTGCGCCACCCCATCCCGCTCTGAAACCCCGCCACCACGCTCTCCATAAAGGCCAACCGCATGAACTTCGTCTAAGTATGTCATGGCTCCATATCTGTCAGCCAAGTCACAAATATGCGGCAAGGGCGATATATCCCCATCCATAGAATAAACCGACTCGCAGACAATCAACTTTGCCCGCTCCGGCGGTACTCGCATCAAAAGATGCTCCAACGCCCCCATATCACGATGGGGATAGATGTGTTTTTCCACACCTGAACGACGAATGCCATCAATCATAGAAGCGTGATTCAATTCATCAGAAAAGACAACACAATCCGGCAACAGTTTGGCTATCACAGACAAGCTAGCCACATTCGAAACATAGCCCGACGTAAAAACCAACGCCGCTGCTTTGTCATGTAAAGACGCTAATTCTTGCTCCAATTCTACAATCATATGATGAGTACCGGAAATGTTGCGGGTGCCACCGGAGCCTACCCCCATGCACTGCACTGCTGTACAGGCGGCGTCCATGATGATTGGATTTTGTCCCTGTCCCAGATAATCGTTGGAGCACCAGACTACGACTTTGTCCGGACCGGCCCCATGATTACGGGCACGAGGGAAATCTCCCGCTATACGTTCAATATGGGCAAAGGTACGATAGCGGCGTTCATTATGCAGATCGTCAACAGCATTCTGAAATGATTGCTGATAGTGACTGGACTTCATCGGAGACGTTTCCTTTCTATTGGAGCTTTAATCTATGAGATTGGATAACCGGTTTCTATTGTCCTACGTCCCTAAACGCATGGTGAGAGCCGCAAAGATGTCCCGAATACGCCTCGCATTAGTTCCTAAATCACTTTCCCCCTGACGGGAGGCAGAACGGATGTCAACAATGGCTTCGCCATTGTCTCCTTCTCGCACCCGCACCACAACATCATCCTTAAACCCCATAATCGGCGTGATAGCTACCGCCTCAATGCTGCCCCGCGACGGCTCCGTCGCAATGATTTTCAACTCCATATCTGCAAGGGTCTCCAATGCAGCATCAAAGACTATGCCCGGGTGCCGAGAAATAAAAAGCGGAGATAAATCAGGATAACCCTCCATCTGCAAAGCGGCATCCTCTGGCGTTATAGTATTGACGACCTCATGGTCTGCTGGCCCCCGCATGGTGCGGGCAGTAACAAATTCGGGCGGCTCTGCAAGATCTGTAGAAATATCATGTATGGGGGGCACATCAAGCCCCCGCACCACAGCGCGAGCGGGCACGAACCCAACCACCATCGCTAAAATAATAGCAAGCACTGCCCGACGACGGTTCGCTGAGTCATGCACCAATCCCCATAGGCCCAAAACCAGACCCACAAGTGCTAACACAAAAACACCTGCTGCCAACCCTAGCACCGTTCCGAGGCCTACTCCCCCCGTGCGCATTAGCACTACCACCAGCACCCCTAACAGAAGTGCCATAATAGCACTCCTCAAAGACCATTGCGCGCTGAAGTTCATCTTGCTTGTATCTCTCATATATTATGCACCCCTCATCTCAGCTTATTCTGCCGCCTTAGCGGAGGGAAGTTGATGGTCCTTAAATTGCTCACGCAAGGCCGTCTTTTGTATCTTGCCTGTCGCCGTATGAGGGATTTCATTTACAAAAACTACGTCATCTGGTATCCACCATTTGGCGATTTTACCCTCCATGTAGCCGAGAATATCGTCCGACGAGACGTTAGAGCCCTCCTTGCGGACAACAATCAGCAAAGGCCGCTCATCCCATTTAGGATGTAAGATGCCAATAACCGCCGCCTCAACCACATCAGGATGCCCCACGGCGAGGTTCTCCAACTCAATGGAGGAAATCCACTCACCACCAGACTTAATTACATCCTTAGAGCGGTCCGTAATCTGCATAAAGCCAAGTTCATCAATGGTTGCCACATCGCCAGTATCAAACCAGCCATCTTCATCTAGAATCTGACCACCCTCACCTTTTAGGTAGCTTCCAGAAATAGCCGGCCCACGCACCATAAGATGCCCAAAAGCCTTGCCATCCCAAGGCAGTTCCTTACCATCATCATCGGTGATTTTCATCTCCACCGTATACATAGCGCGGCCCTGCTTTAATTTGACATCCATACACTCATCAAAAGATAGGTTTTCCATGCCCCGCTTGAAGCCCGCCATAGTACCAATGGGAGACATTTCCGTCATGCCCCACAAATGACGCACTTCCACTTCATAGTTACGCTCAAAAGCCTCCAACATAGAGCGGGGTATGGCTGATCCCCCAATCGCTACCCGACCAAGATGGGGCAATTTGAGATTATTGGCCTCCAGATGCTGCATCAACATCATCCATACCGTTGGCACAGCAGCGGTCATGGTGACTTGTTCTGTATCCAAGAGTTCATAAATGCTGGCACCATCCATATTGGCTCCTGGCATTACCAGTTTGGAGCCCCCAGCAGGAGCCGCAAACGCAATACTCCAAGCATTAGCATGAAACATAGGCACCACAGGCATCACAGAATCCACGCTGCGCAGACCTATAGCATCTGCTGCATTGGCCGCCAGAGTATGAATGACATTAGAGCGATGAGAATACACAACCCCCTTGGGGTTACCTGTTGTTCCCGATGTATAGCAAATGCCACAGGCATCGTTTTCATCCCCCGTCACCCAGTCAAAATTGCCGTCTTCCGCCGCCAACAGATCTTCATAACACAGCACATTGGGGAGCGTTGTCTCCGGCATGTGTTCTTTATCTGTCATGATGATATAATGTTTGACAGCCGTCAGCCTGTCTTGAAATCCCTCAAAAATAGCCGTCAGATTGGCATCCAGAAAAATAACTTTGTCCTCAGCATGATTGATAATGTACACCAGCTGATCAGCAAACAACCGCGGGTTCAGCGTATGACAGACAGCCCCCGCTCCCATAATGCCATACCAGACTTCCATGTGACGCCAGGTATTCCAAGCCATGGTGCCGAGAGCATCCCCTTTATTGATACCAAGCCTGACCAAGGCCTGCGATACCTTCCGAGCACGCAGATGCATGTCGGCGTATGAGCAACGATGTATCGGCCCCTCCAGAGAACGAGTTACAATTTCTCCTGTGCCATGATGAAGATGTGCATGATCCAGAATAGTATGCACCCGTAATGGCCAATCCTGCATTAAGCTTTTCATGATCTCTCTCCTGCTCTTCTTCTCCCGTGGTTACCCGCTTTTGGGTATCTCACCTGAAAAGGGCAACCCTCCCAATAGTGTATCGCCATTTACAATCTCCCGCAAATATTCCCACAATGGGCCTTAGATTGCAGAAAGAACGGAGGACAACTTATGGGGTAGAGTGGTATTATTGGAGCGAAGCGACGCTAGCGCGGGCCGTTTGCGACGGAACAGACGATATCTCGCAAACTGCTAGGGCATGGCTGGCCCGCCTCGAAGAGAAAAAAGACGCCCTAGAAGCTGTTATTGTCACTGTCCTGAGGAAGTTTGCCGCAAGGCTGATGAGGTTGATGCGATACCGCACAAAGGCATCGGTCAGGGTCCACACATTGTATAATGGATAACCCGTTATCTGTTGTACCTATACTTTCTCTAGACCAGAAATATGCTCCACCCCCAGAGGGTCTTGGTGTATCAACACCTCCGCTTTGGGATACGCTGCCATCACCCTCTCTTCAACTTCGTCCGATATCTGGTGCGCCTCCAAAATAGAAAGATCCGGCACCAACTCTATATGAAACTGAATAAATTGCCGTTGACCCGCACTCCGAGTGCGCAAATCATGCAAGCCTTTTACATCGCCATGGCCCAGCACAAGAGATTTAATCTGCGCTCGATCATCATCAGGCAGTTCGCGGTCCATGAGTTCATCCCACGATTGACTTATAATGCGCCACGCCCCCCAGATGATAATAAACGCAATCACAAGACCAAAAAACGGGTCTACCAGCGTCAGACCGAACCAGACGGACAAGACGATAGAAACAATCACCGCAATATTAACCATAAAGTCGCTCATATAGTGCAGATGATCAGCACCGATGGCCAACGAGCGGGTCAAACGGATGACATGGCGCTGATACAACACCAGCCCCAAAGTGGCTAAAGTTGACACCCCCATAACCCCAAGGGCCAACCCGGGATAGACAACAGGGTGAGGGTTAAGAAGACGCTCTGTTGCCTCACCGATAATCCAGATGGCTGACAGAGCTACCAGCAAAGACTGACCCAACCCCGCCATGGCCTCTGCCTTGCCATGACCAAAACGATGCTCCTCATCAGCCGGTGTTAAGGCATGACGCACCGCTACCAAATTGACTACAGAGGCTGCCATATCCAACCCCGAATCCAGCAGAGAGGCCAAAATAGCGACAGAATCTGAAAACCACCACGCCAGCGCCTTAAATGTAATCAAACAACAAGCCACCAAGATCGCTAACACCGTTGCGCGGCGCATCAAGATGGCAGCTTTTTCCGAACTAACAGAATTGGCAGGGCTGGCAGGATAAGACGTCATGAGGATATTATGGATAAAGCCGTGTTTTGTACCACGGCTGCTCAGCAGTGTCGCGGGTGAACAGTAGCCGATCATGAAGACGATGCCGCTTGCCGACCCAAAACTCAATAGAGGTGGGTACAAGCCTAAAACCGGACCAGTATGAGGGACGCGCAATATTACCCACCGCAAAGCGGGCAGTGTAAAGAGCAACCTGCTTTTCTAACTCCAGCGGCTTGGCAATAGGACGGGATTGAGGAGAAGCCCACGCCCCTATTCGGCTACCACGGGGACGAGTAGCAAAATACGCATCTGCCTCTCCATCACTCACCGACACCGTATGACCTCGCACCCGCACCTGTCGGCGCAAACTCTTCCAGTGAAAACACAACGCCGCCCGTGGTATATGCCCCAA
Organism: Parvularculales bacterium; assembly: GCA_036881865.1. NCBI lineage: Bacteria > Pseudomonadati > Pseudomonadota > Alphaproteobacteria > Parvularculales > Parvularculales bacterium. The sequence goes on from JBAJNM010000004.1 coordinate 39,761, forward strand.
CTGAACCCCCTTAGCGCTCTCTAGATTGGTATAAAAAACAAACCCTCCCTCACCTACCTCTTTCAAAAGCACCATGCGAGCATCAGGCATGCCTGCTTCATCCACCGTTGCAAGGGTCATGGCTCCAGAGTCATTGAGCTCAGAAGCCTCCGCCTCCGACAGCCAAGACCGAAACAAGGTAAAGGGATTATCCGCCTCTACCTTCTCGTCCGGTGGCGACGATATAGACGTTTTTTGCTCACTCATTTCTGCTTCTCATGATTGATGCGGCCGCTCTGTTCCTATATAATGCGTCCATCTTCACCCATACAAGCAAGGAGTGGACGATAATATTATTATGTACCTATGGTCAGATATGTGACAAGCAGCAAAAACGGTAAATCTCTGGATAAAGAAGACAGACTCTATATACCCAGACCACCACTACCGGAGAAACACAAAGCGCCTATGGCACCACTTGCCATCAGCTGGGTGGAGAGTGGAAAATCATAAGTTAATACAGAAGGAAGTATCCTATGAGCCGACAAAACGGCTTAATGACCGGAAAACGTGGACTAGTGATGGGCGTTGCTAATAATCGCTCTATCGCTTGGGGCATTGCTAACGCTTGCGCTCAAGAAGGTGCCGAACTAGCCTTTACCTATCAAGGTGAACCACTAGGTAAGAGGGTGCGACCTCTTGCAGAAAGCATGGGTACGAGCCTCGTGTTACCGTGTGATGTCACCGAGGATGATGCGTTGGATGCAACCTTTGAAACGCTCAAAAAGGAATGGGGCGAGATTGACTTCATTGTCCATGCCATAGCTTATGCGGGTAAAGATGAACTTGAGGGCCGCTATGTGGACACAACCCTGAATAGTTTTCTTACCAGCCTGCATATCTCTTGTTATTCATTCACGGCTGTGTGCCAACGTGCGCAATCGTTGATGTCTGAGGGAGGTTCCCTACTCACTTTATCTTACTATGGTGCCGAGAAAGTTATCCCCCACTACAACGTCATGGGCGTGGCCAAGGCAGCCCTAGAGGCCAGCATACGGTATCTGGCTACCGACTTAGGGCCTCAGGGCATCCGCGTTAATGGTATTTCTGCGGGCCCAATTAAAACACTAGCGGCGTCCGGTGTTCGCGATTTTCGCTACATCCTGAAATGGAACGAATATAACTCTCCCCTAAAACGCACAGTCACCATAGAAGACGTAGGCAATGCTGGTGTTTATCTGTTAAGCGATTTAAGCCGTTCGGTCACAGGGGAAATTCACCATGTGGACTCCGGCTATCATGTTGTCGGTATGAAAGCCGAAGACGCACCTGATATCTCCACCGTGTAAAAAACAACGATTCTGGCCAGTGGTTGCCCCATACTTCCTTGTGTTAAGGTATGTTAAGGTACGTTGCTCCAACTAACCTCACACTCCCTATTCATCATGTCGCATAACAGTTTTGGGCATCTTTTTCGAGTTACCACATGGGGTGAATCCCACGGGATCGCGCTCGGGTGTGTGGTGGATGGCGTACCTCCCCGTCTGCCTATTAGCGAGGATGATATTCAATTCTGGCTTGAGCGCCGTCGCCCAGGGCAATCTCGCCATACCAGCCAACGCCAAGAATCTGACAAGGTAGAAATCCTATCAGGGGTGTTTGCCGACGATAAAACCGGTGAAACTCTCACAACCGGCGCGCCCATCTCTCTTATTATTCGCAATGAAGACCCACGCTCAAAAGATTACAGCGAGATTGCCGATAAGTTTCGTCCCGGGCATGGCGATTACACATGGTTGAAAAAATATGGCATCCGTGATTATCGCGGTGGCGGACGTGCCTCGGCGCGAGAGACAGCCGCACGGGTAGCGGCGGGCGCCATTGCGCGCAAAATTATCCCTGAGGTTGTTGTTCGCGCTGCACTGGTTGGTATCGGGCCCCACAGAATCAATCGCGATAATTGGGACTGGACCGAGATCGAGCGCAACCCATTTTGGTGTCCGGATGCTATCGCTGTACCGGATTGGGAAACTTTTCTAGATGAAACCCGAAAAGCCGGTTCGTCGTGTGGGGCCTTAATAGAAGTTGTAGCTTCCGGTGCACCAGTAGGATTAGGCGCTCCCCTTTACGGCAAACTGGATACGGACATTGCCGCGGCCCTGATGAGCATCAATGCGGTGAAAGGTGTTGAAATTGGCGATGGCTTTGCCGTAGCGAACCTTACCGGCACACAAAATGCCGATGAGATGCGCATGAGTGACGATGGCAAGCCGGTCTTTTTGTCCAACCACGCCGGAGGCATTTTGGGGGGTATTTCAACAGGTCAGGATATTGTAGCCCGTCTTGTAGTTAAACCCACGTCTTCTATTCTAACACCACGGCGTACCATTACCCGTAATGGCGAGGAAACCACCATCACCACTCGTGGCCGCCATGACCCGTGTGTTGGTATTCGTGCAGTACCAGTAGCAGAGGCTATGGTAGCCTGTGTTCTTGCCGATCATTTGTTGCGCCATCGCGGACAAATGGGGTCTGACGCGCTTTAAGTAATAGGCACCCTAGGCAATGGAAGGGAGTGTATCTGTGTTGCGACCCAGCACATCTAAGGCACACTGAACAACATCGGATGCTGTCAAACCTGCCTCCTCATACATACGTGCCGGGGTATCATGGTCAATAAACCTATCTGGCAAATATAACGTCCGCACTTTGGCCGCACCACCATCCAAAATCCCTTGGGCTGCAAAAAACTGCAATACATGAGCTCCAAAGCCCCCCGACGCTGACTCTTCAATGGTAATCAGCGCTTCATGATGAAGCGCCAAACGCATCAGTAATTCTTCATCCAAAGGTTTGGCAAAACGGGCATCCGCCACCGTAGCACTCACCCCATGGGCTGCCAACATATCAGCTGCCATAAGCGCTTCTGCGCATCGTGCCCCATAGCTAACAATGGCCACTGACATACCCTCTCGCAAAATGCGGCCCTTGCCGATCTCAAGCGGCTTTCCTCTCTCTGGCAACGCCACACCTGTGCCCACCCCACGGGGAAATCGAAAAGCGCACGGACCCTCATCAAATAAGCTGGCGGTAGCAACCATGTGGCATAATTCTGCCTCATCGGCGGCAGCCATTAACACAAAGTTGGGCAAAGTGGACAAAAAAGCCACATCAAAAGACCCCGCATGGGTTGGACCGTCAGCCCCCACAAGACCAGCCCGGTCAATTGCAAACCGTACCGATAATTTTTGTATGGCTACATCATGTACGATTTGGTCATAGGCTCGTTGCAAAAACGTTGAATAAATCGCCGTAAAAGGTTTCAGCCCTTCTGTTGCCAGACCGGCTGCAAAGGTAACACCATGCTGCTCGGCAATACCAACATCAAAGCAACGTTCAGGAAAAACATCTGCAAAACGATCAAGCCCCGTGCCCGATGGCATAGCTGCCGTAATGGCTACAATTTTGTCATCACGGCGAGCCTCCTCAATCAAACTATCCGCAAACACCTGCGTATAGTTTGGCGCTTTTGCAGCTGCTTTGTGTTGTGCGCCGGTAACAACATCAAAACGTGTAACGCCATGATATTTATCATCTGCGGCCTCGGCAGGAGGGTAACCCTTACCTTTTTTAGTGACAACATGAACCAAGATAGGGCCTTCTTTAGAGAGTTTGGCATTGCGCAAAACCGGCAATAGATGATCTAGGTTATGACCATCCACCGGCCCTACATAATAGAAGCCCAACTCGCCGAACAATGTGCCGCCTGTAGCGAGACCTCTGGCATATTCCTCCAGACGGCGCATAGTCTCGCGCAAGCGATAAGGCAATTTGTCCACCCAGCGTCTAGCAAAACTTCTAAACCCCATATAAGGACGACCCGACAACAACCGCGCTAAATGAGCGCTCATAGCTCCCACAGGCGGTGCTATAGACATATCATTGTCGTTCAACACAACGACCAAGCGTGAGTCCATCGCACCAGCGTTGTTCATGGCCTCGTACGCCATGCCAGCACTCATGGCTCCGTCACCTATCACACAGATAATATTATTTTCCTCATGGTTTAAGTCTCGCGCCACCGCCATACCAAGGCCTGCCGATATGGACGTAGAAGAATGCGCCGCCCCGAAAGGATCGTAGATACTCTCCGCACGTTTGGTAAACCCTGAAAGTCCCCCACCCTGACGCAAACTGGTCATGGCTTCGCGCCGTCCGGTCAAAATTTTATGAGGGTAAGCCTGATGTCCGACATCCCACACAAGTCTATCTGTTGGTGTGTCAAACACATAATGAAGTGCGATCGTCAGTTCCACAACCCCTAAACCAGCCCCTAGATGACCGCCGGTTTGAGAAACAACGTCTATCAGTTCCTGACGTAGTTCATCGGCTAATTGCGGCAAATCACCTGCTGACACCTCACGCAAGTCAGCAGGCGAGGCAATTTTATCCAGAAGAGGTTTTTGAGTATACATAGATGAAGAGACTTGGTTTATTGCTCACGCATTATAGCGAAACGGGCGGCGGCCTGCAAAATATCCGCCCGCGCACCAAAACATTCAAGATGCGTTACAGCCTCGCTCACCAACTCAACCGCCCGCTCAAAGGGCGTTGTGCCGTCAGCATCCAGCCTATCATCGGCAATCTGAAACGCCCGACCAACACAAAGGCCAAAATCTCTCATTCTGATGCGGTTTATCTCATCCGCTCCCCCCACAATCGCTCCCGCCTCACAGGCAAATCCCATAAGAGCACCGGTTTTCAAAGACCCTATACGAGAATCATTGACCCTCTCCGCACCACCACTTGTTATATCCAGCATCTGTCCACCCATCATGCCGTAACCTCCACAGGCTACCGCTAGACCAGATACCAAAGCGCACCGAACAGAGGCATCATCATGGGTTGCCTCCTCACCTAAAACCTCAAATGCCAACGTAAGCAATCCATTACCTGCTAACAATGCTGCCGCTTTTCCGTATTGGCGGTGCACCGTGGGTTGCCCATGACGGACATCATCATTATCCATACAAGGCAAATCGTCATGGATAAGAGAGTAAGCGTGGACACATTCAACGGCAGCAGCTACCCGAAGAGCCCGCATGGGCGGCGCCCTAAACAAACGCGCCACACTCAAAGTCAAATGGGGTCTAAACCGCTTGCCCCCTCCAAGCACCCCATAGCGCATAGCCTCAAACAATGTATTGAGAGCATCCGGCATATCAGCAGGATGAGGCAACAGGCTTCCAAGGGTTTGCTCAACCGCCGCTACATCTTCATATCGTTGACGAACAAACGTCTCATCATCTTTCAAGGACATCACCCATCATCGTCAACCTCATCCAGTGCCTCTACCGATGGAGCACCAGATGAAGAGATCGTTATTTTTTCGACGCGACTGCGGGCGTTCGCCAACAATGTCTCGCAATGGGTCTTTAGCAATACGCCCCGCTCATAAGAGGTAATAGACTCCTCTAGCGCCACTTCTCCGCGTTCCATGCTATCTACAATATCCTCCAGCGCTTTGAGAGCATCTTCAAAACTCAAGGCGCGAATATCATCGGGAAGGGGGGGAGTCTTGCGGGGCATATCAATATCCTTTAGTCCAGCACCGTTGCAGGATGACGTAGTAGCTCAGTCAGGATAAACTGGCACACACCTGACTTACGGGCAAGCGCAACCATAGTTCATTTTCATGACTTCTCCCTCTATTCTGCCCCCTGATGCCACAAACCTTGAGCTATGTGCCCAAGAGCTCCTTGCAGGGCAGTTGGTGGTATTTCCTACGGAAACCGTCTACGGATTGGGAGCGGATGCCACCAATGCTGAGGCTATTACCCGTATTTATGAAACCAAAAATCGCCCACGTTTTAATCCTCTCATTATTCATGCCGCCAGCCTTGAGGAGGCCGCACAGATAGGCTGGATTGAGGGAGCGTCCCTAGAGATTGCAGAAGCCGTGTGGCCCGGCCCTCTTACGCTAGTGGTACCCCGCTTGTCATCATGTCCTATACCTCCCCTCGCGTGCGCCGGACTCGATAGCATCGCTCTGCGAGTTCCCTCTCACCCTATTGCTACTAACCTTATCAAAGCTACGGGACGACCCCTAGCCGCACCTAGCGCCAACATATCTGGCAAAATTAGCCCCACCCGCGCCGTCCACGTCGCAACCAACCTTGCTAACGCTACAACTATCGCCGGTATTCTAGAAGGTGGCCCCTCATCCTTTGGCATTGAGTCCACCATTATCGGTTTTGCACCCGATGATACGCCTTATTTGCTGCGTTCCGGTGCTATAGAGCAACAACAAATAGAAACCATCCTCGGGCGTTCTCTTGTCATTCCCCCTAACGAGCCAGACAAAGCTGCCCGACAAGCACCCGGACGACTGGTGCGTCACTACGCACCGGACACCCCCTTGCGTCTGAATGCCGATGCTCTTGGCAAGGACGATGTCTTGCTGGCGTTTGGCCCTCATCCTTTATCTGAGGACGTACCTTATCTTAACCTCAGCCCATCAGGAGACGTGCGGGAGGCCGCTATGCATCTATTCGACTATCTACATACATTAGATGTCATCGTAAAAGATAGGAGAGTTGGAGATAGAAGGGGAGAGGCCAAAATCGAACAGGATAAATCCGCAGCCTCTCCTGTCATTGTCGTTATGCCTATTCCTCACCACGGGTTAGGCGAAGCCATCAACGATCGACTTATGCGAGCGGCTACCCCTTATCAGGACTAATAATTAACGTGGGAATCCCTTCAGGGGCATCACGCACCGTACAGACCTGAGTGCCAGACTTGCGTCCAGCGCGCACAGGAGACATATCAAACCCCGCCGTACTCAACCGCGCCTGTGCGGCGGCACAATCCCTAACCTGCCACGCCAAGCCCCACAATGTATCATGCACCTTGTTGTCATCCCGCTTACCAATAACTTCCACCGTTGTGCCCCCAACCAGAAAAAATAACATCATGCCACCCCACTTAGGTTCATCCCGTGCAAGAGCTAACCGCAACCCCAACCCCTCGGGCCCAAAAAATTCTCGAGCCCTCTCTGAAAACCCCGTCTGCACAACAACATGGTCAAGAGCATGAACGGGCGAACCCGCCGCACCCATCAACGCATCCGGTGCATCTGGCAAACCATCAGGGGTATCGTGCTGAATTAAAAACATAAAAATCCCGTTGGCACTCTCACTGTCAATCATGGCATTGCGCCAACGCCGAACCGCTCCAGTTGCCTCATCACGGCCTTCACCCTCTTGGGGGTCTGCTATCACAATGCCCCGTTCCCGCAAATCTCTGACAGCACTCTCAATATTCTCCGTCCCGAACGCCAATCCTGTAAGCCCAGGCGTCCACTCACCACGGTGTAACAAAACGCTGTCTTCTCCCACAGGGGCCAGCAGTTCCAAATACGTATTCCCCAACCGAAACAGGCTGTTTACCGTACCGTACGCCTCATGGCCTCCCCGCCATGAGGCCCTATACCCCAACAGCCTCTCCCAAGAGAGAGTTGCCGCCTCAAGGTCATGAACGGCTACGATAATATGGTCAAGCGTGCTAATCATAGGAGCCTCCAACGCCCCCCATCATAAAGATGCCATGACCCAGCGCCAACTTAAAACACCCGATACCCCCAACAAGCAAGCGGTGCTTTCTGAATTTCAATCTATTGTGGGGGAATCTCATGTGCTGACAGGTCAGAAAGCCATGACTCCCTATCTCGAGGAGTGGCGTGGCGTCTGGCATGGAGCAGCACTGGCGGTGGTGCGTCCAGCCTCCACCCAACAGGTGGCTGATGTTGTAGCATGTGCAGTCGCTAATTCAATCAAAATTATACCCCAAGGGGGCAATACGGGTCTGGTGGGAGGGCAGATTGCTTTTGACGAGGAACGAGAGATTATTGTCTCTCTTACCCGGATGAACAACATTCTCAACCTTGATGCGGCCAACAACACCATCACCGTTGAAGCAGGGTGTGTGTTGCACAATGTTCAAGAGGCCGCCACTCAAGGAGGGCGTTTGTTTCCTCTCTCTCTCTCTTCTGAAGGCACGGCTCAGATAGGGGGGTTGCTATCCACCAATGCAGGAGGGACAGCCGTCTTGCGTTATGGCTCCATGCGCGCCCTTGTTCTGGGCCTTGAGGTGGTGCTGGCGGATGGACATATATGGAACGGCCTGACCCATCTATACAAAGACAACACAGGCTACGACCTCAAACAACTCTTTCTGGGAGCTGAAGGCACGCTGGGCATTATCACGGCAGCGGTCTTGAGGCTTTACCCCCAACCCCGTGCCATGGTGACGGCCTTTGCAGCCTTACCTTCTGTCAGTGCCGCTTTAGATTTTTTTACTCTGGGATTAGAAAAAAGCGGTGGTCTTGTGAGCGCCTTCGAACTCATCCCCCGCATCGGGCTTGAACTGACTTTGCGGCACCATCCTGAAAGTCGTGCGCCCTGCTCAACTCATACACCGTGGTATACACTTGTTGAGTTATCAAGTGGCATGGAGTCTGCCGCTTTACGCTCCGTCATGGTCTCTCTTTTAGAGAACGCTCTTGAACGTGGTATTATTGTCGATGCTGCCGTGGCCGACTCCCTTGCCCAAAGCGAGGCATTCTGGCGCTTGCGGGAGAACATGTCAGAGGCCCAAAAGCGGGAGGGGGCAAGCCTCAAGCATGATATTTCTGTCCCTCTATCCTATGTGCCTGATTTCATTGACACCACCACCAAAGCCGTTGTTGATTATTTGACTGGTGTGCGGCCTGTTCCGTTTGGTCACATGGGAGATGGTAACATTCACTTTAACCTAAGCCAGCCAGAGAATATGCAAGCGGCAGACTTCCTTGCCATGGCCCCTGCTTTTCAGACTCTCGTTCATGATAGAGTTCATGCTATGGGAGGCTCCATCAGCGCCGAGCATGGGATCGGTCTTATGAAGCGTGACGAAAATATTGCCCGCAAAAGTGACGTAGAACTAGATCTCATGGTGCGTCTTAAACGCGCTCTTGACCCTGATGGCATATTAAACCCGGGCAAAATCGTACCCTCCCAAGAGGAAACCTAAAACAAAGATGTCTGCCGCAAGACCGGTTGTGGCACAACGCGCTCCAGCAAAGCTGGATCATCTTCTGCAACCCGATTGATCCGCTTAGATATAGGCCACGCCTCCATAAAATCATCCGGCGCAGACACCAAAAACTCCCGCAGAGAAAGCACTTCACTCTCCGGCGTCTCTAGCCATGACGCCCAACCAGCCTCATCAATAATGACCGGCATTCGATGATGATACGGCCGTAAAGTCTTGTTAGCCTCAGTAGTAACAATGGTAAAAGAAACCCTGTCCCGAACAGCAGCCATGGCAAAAGGACACCTATCCTGACGCGCAACAGCAAAAGGCTCTCCTTCCGCACCTGATTGTTTGCGCCATTCATAAAAAGCATCCGCCGGAACCAAACACCGCCCCCTACGAAACGCTTGCCTAAAAGAAGGCTTGTCCGCCACTGTCTCCGCCCGCGCATTAATAAGCGGCGCCCTTTCAATATTCCCCACATTTGACAACCCCCAACGCATCATCACCATACGGCGCTCTCCAGCCGTTTGGCAGACAACCGGTGCACTTTGAGTAGGGGCTATGTTATATTGAGGGATATTATGAGTTGCCACACCCTTGCACTCAAATAGCGCCGCAAGATCTTCCGAGGATTGGATCAAGGCATAACGTCCACACATGACTTAAATTCTCCTCCATATCCGCACCAGTGAGCGCCCGGCTAGCACTTTACCCCCCCGCCCTCTATAATGGGCCACTATCAGAAAACTCTAAGAGGGTATTTATGTATAAACCGTTTGACCTTAAGGGGAAAGTAACCCTTATCACCGGTGGCAATCGCGGTATTGGCCTTGGTATGGCGGAAGCGCTGGCTCAGGCAGGCGCAGATGTTGCCATTTGGGGTACCAGCGAAGAGCGCAATGTCAAGGCAAAAGAAGCACTCGCCGTCCATGGTGGACGTGTAGTATCGCGACGCATCAATGTTGCAGAAGAAAAAGAAGTGGCCGATGGCATGGCGGCTACCATCGCCGAGATGGGACGCGTGGACGCCGTCTTTGCCAATGCCGGAATCGGGGCCCTTAGCGGCCCGTTTACAGACATGCCTACCGAACAATACCGGAAAGTGTTAAGTGTTAATCTGGATGGCGTCTTCTTCACTCTAAGAGAGGCCGCAAAACACATGGTAGAGCGCGCCAAAGGAGGTGACACAGGAGGCTCGCTGGTGTCTATCTCCAGCCTCGCCGCCATTGAAGGAGCTGCCCGTAATCAGCATTATGCTGCCACCAAAGGTGCGGTTATCTCCATGATTAAATCCATCGCTGTAGAACACGCCCGCTATGGCATACGGGCCAATGCCATTCTGCCCGGGTGGATTGCAACCGACATGACAGAAGGTGCCCAAAACTCAACCGCCTTTGCCGAAAAAGTTATCCCCCGCGTTCCAGCACGCAGATGGGGTACGCCGGAAGATTTCGGCGGTGCGGCGGTTTATTTCACCAGCGATGCATCATCATATCACTCCGGTGATGTGTTTATTATAGATGGTGGCTACGCTATCTTCTAAATTTAGGGAAAACTACTATGAGCCTGAAAACACCTCTTTGCGATATGCTCGGCATTGAACATCCCATCATGCTAGCAGGTATGGGTGGTGTCTCTTACGCAGAAGTATGCGCTGCCGTATCAGAAGCCGGTGGTTTTGGCTGCCTCGGTATGGCAGGGCTTTCTGTCGATGAAATCCAAACACAAGTACGCAAGGTCAAAGAACTTACAAACCGCCCCTTCGGGTTAGATTTGCTAGCCGCCGTGCCTGAATCTCTGGAACGCACCGCAGACATCATGATTGAAGAAGGCATCACCGCTTTTGTTTCTGGTCTTGGTGTACCGGTCAATATTCTGGAGCGCCTTCATAGTGCCGACATCTTGGTCATGAATGTATGTGGAGCGGTGAGTCATGCAGTTTCCGGTGCTGCTGCCGGTGTGGACGCCGTCATCGCCCAAGGCACAGAAGCCGGTGGACATACAGGCCGTGTTGCCGGTATGGCACTCATCCCCCAAATTACTGACGCAGTGGATATTCCCGTCATTGCGGCAGGCTCTATTGTAGACGGACGCGGCCTCGTCGCAGCCCTAGCCTTTGGCTGTCAGGGCGTGTGGATGGGTACACGTTTTATTGCCTCGGAAGAAGCCCACGCCGCCGATATGTACAAGCAGGTTGTTCTGGACGCGGACGACAGAGACACCATCATCACGCGGTGTTATTCCGGCAAGCCCATGCGTGTGCATCGAAACCCCTACGTAGATAATTGGGAGAATCGCCCTCAAGAGATAAAACCCTTCCCCGAACAAGCCATTATCTCTCATAAAGCCAATGTGATGGGCGGCATTGGCGGTCAAATAGAAGGGTTGGACAAGGAAAAAAGTTGCTTTGCCATGGGCCAGGGAGCAGGGGCGATCCATGATGTCCTGCCATGTAGAGATATTATTAACCGTACCATCACCGAGGCCGAGGCCATTATAGAAAAAATGCAGGCCGTTAAAGTCTAAGCATTTGAATTTTTTGGCCATGAGCGCTATAACCATCCCTTAACCAAAACGCTCGAAATCTGAAAAACTCACAGGAGACCTCTATGGCAGACACCCCAGCCTTGGCGGTGGAACCAAGACAAACTCAAGGCAAAGGTGCCGCACGTGCATTACGGCGGTCAGGTCGTGTACCGGGCGTTGTGTATGGTCGCACGGTGGCCTCTGAATCTATTAGTCTAGAGCCTAAAACCCTCAACCGCCTTATCCAGACTGGAAGCTTTATGAGTACACCCCTCACGCTCACTCTGGAAGGTAAAGAAATACGGGTTATCCCCCGCGCCATGCAAAGAGACCCTATACGTGATTCCGTCATGCACGTAGATTTCATGCTACTCAATAAAGATACCTCTCTTACCGTTGAAGTGCCCGTGCAGTTTATCAATGAAGAGGCAAGTCCTGGTCTTAAGCGTGGCGGCGTGTTGAATATTGTCCGTCATGAAGTGGAGTTGCTCTGTCCGGCAGATAAAATTCCCGAATACATCGTCGTTGACGTGGGAGGGGGTGATGTTGGCGATTCTTTTCATATATCTCACGTTGCTCTGCCCGATGGCGTAACCCCTACCATTACCGACCGAGATTTCACCATCGCCACCGTGGCTGCTCCTGCTGCTTTGCGTGGCGAAGAAGAGGAAACAGCAGAGGACACAGAGGCCACAGAAGATGAGGCAAGCGAAGAGGCTTCATCAGAAAATAGCGACTAGGCTTAACATAACCTTGCAACAATTTTGGGGATAGGGAGGACGCTCCCATGATTTTGCTTGTGGGTCTTGGTAATCCCGGTGCAGTTCATGCTACCCATCGTCACAATGTAGGCTTCATGGCTGTGGATACCATTCGCCAGCACCATATATTTGGTAACGAGCGTGACCGATTTCAGGGTCTTGTAAGCGAAGGCAGATTAGGCAGCCATAAAGCACTAGTTCTTAAACCTACCACTTGGATGAACCTTTCGGGTCAATCGGTAGCGGCGGCAGCGAGATTTTATCGTATAGAACCAGGGAACATTGTGGTATTTCATGACGAGATAGCACTTGCACCAAGCCGGATACGTATAAAAAAAGGCGGAGGAGCTGCCGGTCATAACGGTATTAAATCTGTTATAGCCCACATAGGCGCCGATTTTCGCAGAGTACGAATTGGCGTGGGGCATCCGGGTACACGAGAGCAGGTCAATGCCCACGTTTTAAGTAACTTTAATAAAGTGGAAACCGAATGGCTAACCCCGCTTCTGGATGCCATGTCGGAAGCCGCTCCTCTGCTGGCTGAAGAGGGACGAGATGATGCCTTTGCCAGCCGCATACACTCTATACTATCACCTAACCACGGCAATACTCCCCGGCAACAGACAAGAGAATAAATCCCATGGGTTTCAAATGCGGCATTGTTGGCTTGCCCAATGTAGGTAAATCTACTCTTTTTAACGCTCTTACCAAAACGGCCTCCGCTCAGGCGGCTAATTATCCCTTTTGCACCATTGAACCCAATGTCGGGGATGTGGCCGTGCCAGATGATCGCCTTGAGGCTTTGGGCACACTGGCAAAATCGGCGCGCATTGTGCCAACGCGTTTGATGTTTGTTGACATTGCCGGTCTGGTGCAAGGGGCCGCCAAGGGCGAGGGATTGGGCAATCAGTTTTTGGCCAACATACGTGAGGTAGATGCCATCATTCACGTTCTGCGTTGTTTTGAAGATGATGATATTACCCATGTGGAAGGACGGGTTGACCCGGTAGCGGACGCTCAAATTGTCACTACGGAACTCATGTTGGCGGATATGGAAAGTCTGGAAAAACGCCGGGTAGTGTTAGAGAAAAAAGTACGTGGACAAGATGCAGAGGCCAAAGAAACGTTAGTTCTTGTAGATGACGCGCTGGCCCTGCTGCGAGAAGGCAAGCCGGCGCGGGATGCTGTCATCACCCCCGAAAAACAAGCCTTGTGGCAGCGGTTACAACTTTTGACCACACAGCCTGTTTTGTATATCTGCAATGTGGCTGAAGAACACGCCGCAACCGGCAATAACCACACGCAGGCAGTCACAGAACTAGCGCAATCCGAAGGCGCAGGTGCTCTTGTGATTGCCGTGCGCACAGAAGAAGAACTGGCTCTTCTTGATGACGAAGAACAGATAGAATATCTTGCAGCCCTTAACCTTGAGGAACCGGGTTTAATGCGTCTTATTCGTGCAGGATATGCTCTTTTGGGTCTGATTACGTGGTTTACCGCAGGACCCAAAGAGGCTCGCGCCTGGACATCGCCCTCAACAAGTTTAGCGCCTCAAGCGGCAGGCATTATTCACAGCGATTTTGAAAAAAGTTTTATCCGCGCCGAGATTATTCCTTATGATGATTATGTTTCTCTTGGCGGCTATAACGCCGCACGGGAGTCAGGCAAACTTCGATTGGAAGGCAAGGAGTATGTCATGCAAGATGGTGACGTTGTTTTGTTTCGCACAGGTAATTAGAGACGTCCATATCTGGCCACAACAGTCATAGCGGAATGTTATTAATAGGAGGGCGTGATGACCGAAGAAGAACTTGAAGAACTTATCGAGAACTGTCCTAAACTTTATCATATGGCCGAAAGAGGCTCTTGGTCTTCAATAGAAAAACAAGGTTTATTCAGCACAAGTGCACTCCTTGACCTGTATGGTTATACAGGGGAAGAGCGATAAGCCATAGAAGAGAGATGGCGATCAAAATCAAAACCCATAGAAGAACAGCATCGCCAAGAATGTGTTGATATTAACAATCCCTCTTTACCAAGAGGTGTGGTGATAAGAGACCAAGGCCCCATGAGCGAGGAAGATCTTCAGCAATGCTTGCCTAAGGACATTACACCTGCCGACTGGTATAGGACGCTAAATAGAAAGGTTTTCTTTTGGTTAACAGAAGAAAGATTATTTAGACTGACTTCAGCAAGAGCCTACAGAAATAGAAAACATGATGTCCTCGAAATATGCACACACTCTCTAATCGAAGCACACCGAAGTAAAATATGGCTTTGTCCTATAAATAGCGGATTTGCAAAATTTCACAACAGAAGAGACCATAATACTTTTTCAAGAATCTGTTGTTACCCATATGGGGAGATGAAGAAGAAAGACCAAGCAGGAAAACCATGGGTGGTAGAATTGACCGTTGACTATTCAGTTCCTGATATTGCGCAGCATGTTGTAAGTGTTAAGGAGATACAGGGGAAAACAACAATCTCAACTATAAAATAGCTGAAAAATCATGATACCTATATTTCCGGTGACCATGTCTATACTTCCATCCATGGCCCACATTAAACTCGCCGCTACCTTCAATGACGATTACGCCAGATTAGTGAGCGTCAGTCCACACTTTGCGCATGGCAAAAAAGAACAACCCTGCCAGAATTACAAGATAAATCAGCACCTGAAAGCCAATCCGCTTGCGCTCCTCCATTTTGGGCTCCGCCGCCCACGTCAGAAACTGCACGACATCTCTTGCCATCTGATCAACGGTTTCCGGTGTGCCATCGGCATAATCCACTATCTCGTCTGATAGGGGCGGCGCCATGGCAACCAAACCGCCGGAAAAATAAGGATTGTAATATTGTCCCCCCGGAACCGTAACCCCCTCCGGCGCTGCCTCCCCATACCCCGTCAAAAGAGAATAGATATAATCCGACCCATCAAAATACGACTTGGCTACAAGAGACAAATCCGGCGGCAAAGCCCCGCCATTGGCAACCCGCGCGGCTTGCTCATTAGGAAAGGGCGACACAAACGCATCCTTTGGCAACGCCGGACGAGTGAACATGTCGCCTTCTTGGTCAGGCCCGTCTTCCACTTCATGTTCAGCTGCCAGAGCCTTAACCTCTTCAGCACTGAACGCCGGACCACCCTCATCGCCCAAATTGCGATAGGACAAAAACCGCATGCTATGGCAAGAAGCACAGACCTCCGTATAAACCTGATACCCACGGCGCAGAGCATCACGATCGTAGAGACCAAATGGCCCCTCAAAAGACCAACCCGGCTGCTTGAGGGTGCGCTGCTCCCCGGCAGCCCATGATAATCCCGCCCCACCCACAACACCGGCGATGCCAACAATCGCCAACAAAGATAACGCCAGCGCAGAGCTTCTCACTATCACAAGCCTCACGATGCCCCTCTTTCGCCCTCAGATAATACAGGCTTAGAGAGGCTCTCCGGCAAGGGAGATGTTTTCTCCCACATACCTAAAAGAGGCATCACGATAAGAAAGTGAGCAAAATACCAAGCCGTCAGCAAACGTGCTACGGTCACATAGATTCCTTCCGCCGGCTGTGTACCAAGCCAGCCCAGCGCTATACAGACAGCAACGAAGATAAAGAAAAACTGCCTATAAAGAGGCCTAAACCTCGCCGAGCGCACTTTGGATGTATCAAGCCACGGCAAGAAAAACAAAACAAGAATAGCCGCAAACATGGCAACAACGCCCATCAGTTTGTCGGGAATGGCACGCAAGATGGCATAAAACGGTGTGAGATACCATTCCGGTACAATATGTTCCGGCGTTACCAGTGGATTAGCCTCGGCATAATTATCCGGATGCCCCATAGCGTTGGGATCAAAGAAGATAAACCACGCAAACAGAATCAAAAATAACGTCAGAGCAAAACCATCCTTGAGTGTGTAGTAGGGATGAAAAGGTAGCGTATCCTGATCTCGCCTAGCCGTAATGCCCACAGGATTATTGTTGCCCGGTACATGAAGCGCCCAGATATGCAACACCACAACGCCGGCAATCATGAAAGGCAACAGATAATGCAGACTGAAGAAGCGGTTTAGGGTGGCATTTCCTACAGAAAAATCGCCCCACAACCACTCACGTACCGCCTCACCTATAAAAGGCACAGCTCCGAAGAGATTGGTAATAACCGTAGCCCCCCATACACTCATCTGTCCCCACGGTAAAACATAACCAAAGAAGGCAGTTGCCATCATCAGCAAATAAATCACAACACCTAAAATCCACAAAATTTCCCGAGGCTCTTTGTAGGAACCATAGTAAAGCCCCCGGAATATATGAATATAAACGGCGACAAAAAACAAAGAGGCACCGTTTGCGTGAGCATAGCGGATAAGCCAACCGTAATTCACATCCCGCATAATATGTTCAACACTACCAAAGGCTAAATCAACATTAGGGACATAGTGCATCGCCAACACAATGCCGGTGATAATTTGTGAGACCAAAAAGAAGCTCAAAATGCCGCCAAAGGTCCACCAATAATTGAGATTTTTTGGCGTCGGGTAGTCCAGAATATTATCATGTGCAAATCGTATGATAGGTAAGCGTTCATCCATCCACCGAGATATACCGGTTTTGGGAACATATGTGTTTTTGTGACTCATTCTATCCTTAGCCCTACTACTAACCTATCCTGATACGCGTATCGGTAAGGAATACATAATCCGGTACTTCCAAATTTAACGGGGCCGGACCTTTCCTGATACGTCCGGAGGTATCATAGTGAGACCCATGACAAGGACAAAACCAGCCCCCATAGTCGCCCCTCTGCCCCAGCGGCACACAACCCAAATGAGTGCAGATACCTACCATTACCAACCACTCCGGTCGTTGTATGCGAGCTTCATCGGATTGCGGATCAGGTAGATCGCTAAGAGGGGTCGCTTCAGCAGAAGTAATTTCCTCCTCTGTGCGATGGCGGATAAAAACCGGCTTACCGCGCCACTTTACAGTGATGGACTGACCAACCTCAACAGCAGAAATATCAATCTCCACCGCCGCCAAAGCACGAACAGAAGCATCAGGGTTCATCTGATCAATCAAAGGCCAAGCAACACCCGCCACCCCAACGGCACCAAAAGAGGCTGTTGCAATATAGATGAAATCGCGGCGCGTTGACTCCTCTCCGCCATCTTGTGCTTGACCGTTCTGCATACCATCACGATCTGCAATATCGCTTTGCGACATATTCCGCTCCCGTCCTGTTTACCTATTCGTTATGCAACGATTTCCCTCAATCTTTTCGCACTGAACAAGGCGAATGTCCACCCCCACACACATTATCTCTGCTTTATTAAGCGCTCTCCTCATCCCCCGTTGACCGCCCCTCAAGAGGTGCACCAGGCAGATATTTAGACCGGCGAATAGTCAGCGCCGTCCTCACATGGGCAACATTGGGCGCAGGTGTTAGTTTTTTCGTCAAGAAAATTTGAAAAGCCGCCAGATTGGGGGAAACACATTTCAAGATAAAATCAATATCGCCGTTTAGCATGTAACACTCCCGCACCATGAGCCAATCCGCAACACGGGCCTCAAAGGCTTGAAGATCAGATTCCGCCTGACTGTGCAATCCAACCATAGCGAACACTGTCACTTCAAACCCAAGGGCGGTGATATTGAGGTCACCATAATAACCACGAATCAATCCTTTTTTCTCCAGTGCCCGCACCCGCCGCAAACAAGAAGGTGGTGATATGCCCACCCGGGAAGCTAGGGCAACATTGGTCACCCGGCCATGAGTCTGAAGCGCTTCAAGTATTCGCCAATCTGTGGTATCCAACGTAGCCCTTGGCATAATTTACTCCTTCCCTCAAAACTCGACCAAAAAGTGACCAGAGCCCGATGGTGAAAGTAAAACGTTCAGTGACTAATTTCAGCAATAAAATTTCATCTACCGAACAAAAGCTGGAACAACATAACACAAAGCCTCAATCCTATTCCCCACCTTATAAAGCATGGGTTATTACCGGAGGCGCTGTGGGTATGGAGAATCAATGTTTGGGGCTAGCCCAAGCTCTAGATATTGAGCCTGTGATAAAACGGGTAAGCCCCCCCGCTCCTTGGCGCTGGTTGGCCCCCCATGGCCCTGCCGCCCCCTGCCCTGACATCAAACCGCCATGGCCAAACTTGCTAATTGCCCTTGGTCGCCAAAGCATACCCTACGCCCGTACCATGAAGCGCTGGTCAGGGGGTAAGACCTTTGTGGCCCTTCTGCAAAATCCTCATATTCCCCTACGTCATTTTGATTTTGTCTGGGCTCCCCGTCATGATGGTCTGGAGGGAGATAATGTTTTTTCCACCCTAACCCATCCTCATCTGCTGACGGTGGAGAAATTACAGAGGGAAACTGCATTGTGGTCGGAAAAATTATCATTTTTGCCACGCCCTCGCATCGCCGTTCTAGTGGGGGGGGATACTCGCGCGGGGGGAGCCCTCAACAAAGACGATATGTATCGCCTGTGTTCAAGGTTAAGACGAATAGCGCAAAACAAGGGGGCCGGATTGATGATTACCCCCTCTCGCCGCACCGGCGAATGGCGTATCGCCCTGTTGAGAAAGGCTCTGAGAGACTTGCCTTTCTGGATGTGGAGTGGCACACCGCCTAACCCTTATGCCGGATTTCTGGGGTTGGCGGATGTGGTGGTAGTCACGGGGGATTCAACCAACATGGTTGGCGAGGCTGCCGTTACAGGCAAGCCTGTTTATGTCTTTCACACTAGACAAGCCTCCACCCGTCATACCCGCTTCCTTGAAGATATGACCCAAGCGGGCATTGTCCGTTTCTTTGGAGATCAAATAGAAGAGTGGACTTACCCACCTCTCAATGCAACACCGGATATTGCGCACGCTCTCCGCCAAGCATGGGGCATTTAAAAATTGAAACCCCGTTAAATGGTCGCTATGGTGGGACTCTATCTCACTTTAATTATATAGACCTATCCCGCAATGCCAGAAACTCAGGGCCAACACGCTAAAGTGATCATTCTCGGCGGAGGGCCAGCCGGATATACCGCCGCAGTCTACGCCGCCCGCGCCATGCTATCTCCCCTTTTGGTACAAGGTCCGCAACCGGGTGGTCAGATGACCATAACTACGGACGTAGAAAACTATCCCGGCTTTGCAGACGTCATACAAGGCCCATGGCTCATGGAGCAAATGGAAGCCCAAGCCCGACATATAGGAACTGTACTCGTCAACGATACCATCACACAAGTGGATTTAACCCGTCGCCCCTTCCACCTCACAGGAGACAGCAATAATTTTTATACAGCCGATAGCCTGATTATCAGCACTGGCGCTCAGGCTAAATGGCTCGGCGTTGAGGGAGAAGAGCGGCTTCGCGGCTTTGGTGTTTCGGCTTGTGCCACCTGCGATGGTTTCTTTTATCGGGACCGTGAGGTCATTGTTGTAGGAGGCGGCAATACAGCCGTAGAAGAAGCGCTCTTTCTTACTCGCTTTGCCAGCAAGGTTTATGTGGTTCATCGTAGAGATAGTTTGCGGGCGGAACGTATACTTCAAGAGCGTTTGTTTGCTCATGAAAAAGTCCAAATTATCTGGAACCATATTGTTGAAGAGATTACCGGCGAGGATAGTTCTACCGGCGTTCAGGGTGTCGTGTTGCGCCATGTCACAAGTGGTGAGCGTCAGACCATACCCGTCCATGGCGTCTTTGTTGCCATCGGCCACCAGCCCTCCACGGGTTTGTTTGCCGGCAAACTTCTCATGACCGAGAATGGCTATCTGGTAACTAAACCTGATTCTACCGCCACCACCATTGAGGGGGTCTTTGCCGCCGGCGACGTGACTGATGAGATTTATCGTCAGGCGGTGACAGCTGCAGGTGCAGGGTGCATGGCTGCCTTGGATGCCGAACGGTTTCTGACAACACAGACGGGCTAAAAACAGTCCTGAATCCCTCTATGGACGACCCTATCGGTTAGCTCATGTAATGTAGTGAAAAAACCCTTAAAATAGCCGCCTTCACCCGATTTACAAGGCTCTACTCAAACTCTTGCAACAAATCACCAAGTCTGTATAATCAGGGAGGTTGGGAGCGGACAGATGGGGAGATTTTTATGTCCATCTTGTTAATTTGGGTTGTTTGAGTGCGTGCGTAATTGTTTGCGCATTCTTTTTCGTGGTTGGCACACATACCTCCCTAGTGTCGCCATGTAACCCTTGATTCTTTGCCTAGGATCAACGCTTCCACACAATGCCGGACCCGTTCCCCCTTAGCGGGTCCGGCATTACTTTTTTGACCAATATCCCTTATTGTTTTTTGCTCCCTACATATAAAGTCGTTGCCCCTCGAGTCCCTTATAGAGCAACGCAACCTCTTCACCATAACCGTTGAACAATTGTGTCGGAACACGACGACCACCTGTTCCTAAAAGTTCTTCGCTCGCCTGACTCCACCGAGGATGCGGTACCGTCGGATTAACATTGGCCCAAAAACCATATTCCTCAGGCAACACCTCTTCCCAAAATGAAACAGGCCTTTTGTCAGTAAACGTAAAACGCACAATAGATTTGATGGACTTGAACCCATACTTCCACGGAACCGCCAACCGCAAGGGAGCTCCAAATTGTTTCAACAGGGGTTTTCCATAAACTCCTGTCACCATAAACGCCATATCATTGTTAGCTTCAGCCAGCGTCAACCCTTCATCATAAGGCCATGGATACCATCCCTGCCGTTGCCCTCTTGCAACATCCGGATTAAGAAACGTCTCCATGCGCACATATTGCGCAGAAGATAGCGGGTCAGCCAGAGCTACCAACTCCTTGAGAGGAAAGCCCGTCCATGGCACAGCCATGGCCCATGCTTCTACACAACGGTGGCGATAGAGCCGTTCTTCCAATGTTACCTTTTTCAGTAAATCATCAATATCGGTGGTCATGGGATTGTTCACCATACCATCTATGGTCACCTCCCATGGGCGAATGGGCAATGCTTGAGCAGCGGCAGAAATACGTTTGTGAGATCCAAACTCGTAAAAATTATTATAGGTGGAGGTTATACTTTCTGGTGTAACTTCACGATCTAGCGAATAAACTTTGTTACGGGGAGCCGGATAATATTGAGTGCTGGGATCTTGAGAATTTAGATTACCAGAGCCTTGGGCATTGGCCTGTGCACTATTGTCTTCTTCCTCACCACAACCGCCAAGCCCCAAGGCACCTACGCTCGCTGCTGCCGCTATAGCACCACCCAAAAACCGCCGCCTGTTAAAAAATACAGACTCCGGCGTTATAGAATTTTCCGAAATCTCCCAACCGCGTTTAATTTTAATCAGCATCGTTGTTACATCTCCTAACCGGTGCATCCCCTTCTTTGTTGTTGATAACAAACACCCAGAACACTCCACCCCGTCGAGCAATACAATTCATTCCTCCCATCGTCACGAAGGTGTGAATCTATACTCCACACGTTTTATTCTAGCATACTTCTCAACATCCATGCTGTCTTTTCACTAGCATCCATCCGTTGTGTCAAAAGATCCGCCGTTGATTCATCACTGGCCTCCTCAACAGACGGAAAAACCTGACGCGCCGTCCGCACGACCATTTCTTGCCCTTCACCAAATCAGCAATCATACCCATCGCATCAGGGGTGGCATCGGGCGTTTCAATATCACTCAACTTGGAGAACGCCTGACAACTCCCCCCAGTGCCGGAGATCCCAAAGAGTGTATCCCGCTCAGCAATCTGATCTGTAGCCATCCACACCTCATTATACTGCCCCTCAAACATCATATGGAGCATATTAACATCGGGCCGGTACCATTCCCCAGTGGTAATTATGGGTTTTGAGATACAACTGTATAGGTATCCGCCAACAGACGCGGATAACCCATGGGCAATCTGACTGCACTTTTATTCAGGAATGCCAATATCAGTCTGCATAGATCTTATTCTCCTGTAATTATGTTAATACGCCGCAAAAGCGCTGAATGCGGCGACCCGCTTCTTCCAACGCTACAGTCGAGGTTGCATAGGAGATTCTAAAAAATGGCGATGAGCCAAACGCTGCCCCATGGACAACAGCAACACCCTCGCTTTCCAGCAGAGCCGTTACTACATCTTCATCACTCTTGAGTTCACCAAAGCCCGGTGCGGTCTTGCCAAGTAGCCCCTCGCACCGGACATAAACATAAAATGCCCCTTCCGGCGTGGGACACTCAAGACCCGTTGCTTGGTTCATCATAGCAGTAATCAAATCACGGCGTGCCTTGAACGCAATCCGGCGCTCATCCATAAAATCCTGCGGCCCATTGAGAGCCTCCACCGCTGCCCACTGACTAACAGATGACGCACTGGTGGTAGACTGAGATTGTATCTTGCCCATAGCCTTAACAAGAGACTCCGGACCCGCAGCATACCCAATGCGCCAACCGGTCATGGCATAAGATTTAGAAACGCCATTCATAGTCAAGGTGCGGTCATAAAGCCCAGGCTCGATTTGCGCCGGTGTGACGAATTCAAATTCGTCATAAACAAGATGCTCATACATGTCGTCAGATAAAATCCACACATGAGGATGACGCATTAGAACATCCGTTAAGCCTTTAAGTTCCTCCCTGCTATAGGCCGCCCCACTGGGATTAGACGGACTATTAAAGATAAGCCATTTGGTGGACGGCGAAATGGTAGCCTCCAGCGCATCGGGTTGTAGTTTGAACCCATTCTCAAGACAGGCGTCTACATACACTGGCGTTGCTCCGGCAAGGCTTACAATATCCGGATAAGACACCCAGTAGGGAGTAGGAATGATAACTTCATCATCCGGATTGAGTGTTGCCATCATGGCGTTATAGATAACCTGCTTGCCACCGGATGAGACAAACGCCTGCGAAGGATTATAGGTCAAGCCATTCTCCCGACTGAACTTGTCACAGATGGCTTGTTTGAGTTCGGGAATGCCATCCACGGGTGTGTATTTTGTTTGCCCATCGCCTATTGCCTTGATAGCGGCAGCTTTGATGTGGTCTGGCGTATCAAAATCCGGCTCACCTGCACCAAGGCCAATGACATCTCGTCCCTTAGCACGCATATCACGGGTCTTCTGGGTAACGGCAAGAGTGGGTGAGGGGTTAATTCTTGCCAAAGCATTAGAGAGAAAAGGCATAGTGTAAGCCGTATCCATATTGCATTGTATACAGGTATATCCCCCTCCTTCTACCACAAGCCCTCCTCATCTCCAATTAGGGCGGTTACCGCCTACTCCCCGACATATGCTTTCTGATATTTCCCCCTGAAAAAGGAGGCCTTCCGCGGACTTCTTTTTTTGGGAATTTTTCTTTAATGCCTTTCAAAATTGCCAGAATTTGATGCATTAAAGCATGCATATTCAAGGCTTGACGTGATATTGAGAATGATTATCATTATCATCTCGATGCTTACCTCACGCTCTCCTTTTCATCCTCCATAAAAGTCCAACACATTATGAACCTTATGAGCCCTCGCTTTTTCTCAACTCTCCTGTTCGTTATGACCCTTATGGTAGCAATCCTGTTACCTACCGCCCCTGTTGCCGCACAACAAGAAGATCAAGAAGATAAAGAGGTGAATGTTTATTCCTATCGTCAGCCTTTCCTTGTTCAACCCCTGTTTGATCTCTTTGAAAAAGAAACCGACATAACGGTGAATGTGCTATTTGCGGGCAAAGGACTCGTTGAGCGCATTGCATTGGAGGGCAAAAACTCACCGGCCGATGTTATCCTGACAACAGATATCGGACGTTTGCAACACGCCGTATCAGCAGGCATCACTCAGCCTGTTACTTCTGCAATTCTAGACCGGCTAATTCCTGCCGACTATCGCGACCCGCGGAGATATTGGTTTGGTCTTACCCGCCGGGCGCGGGTTGTATTTGCTTCCCGTGAGAGGGTAAGCGATGGCACCCTTACGTATGAATCCCTAGCTGATGAGCGCTGGCGCGGCAAAATATGTATGCGGGACGGACAACACCCCTACAATATTGCCTTGTTTGCGGCAGCGTTAGCGCACCATGATGAAGAAAGCGTACGGCAATGGCTCATAGGACTTAAGGCCAATCAAGCACGGCGTCCTGCCGGTAATGATCGGGCACAAATGAAGGCCGTATTTGCCGGAGAATGCGATATTGCTATCGGCAACACCTACTATCTGGGCCTTGCCTCCACCAACGATGAAAGCCCAGAACAAAAAAAATGGGCTAAGGCAGTACGCATTATCTTCCCAATGTTTGAAGAGGGCGGCACTCATGTCAATCTGTCTGGCATGGCAATGGCGCGCTACGCCCCTCATCGTGAGGACGCTCTTAAGCTTATGACCTTCCTAGCCGGTGATGCAGCCCAACAGCTTTACGCACAAATCAATTTTGAATATCCCGTACGAGATGACGTCCCCTTGTCACCTCTGGTAGCTTCATGGGGCGATTTCACACCCGATGACGCACCCCTTTATCGTATCGCTACCCTCAGACGCAAAGCCAGCGAACTGGTCGATGAGGTTCGCTTTAATGAATAACAGAAAGACGTAAAAAGTGTGCAGGTAAATACACCGATGCATACTCCCCCTACGCCCACACCCCTGCCTCCAACGGGATATTCTACGGCATGGGTGTTTACGTTCGGAACGCTGGGCATCGCCCTCATCATCGCAACCCCCCTCGTAGCGACCCTGTGGCTCGCCCTCACCCCCACCGAAAACGACTGGCCTCAACTCCTTGCCAGCGTCCTGCCAAACTATGTGTTCCAAACAACCCTGCTACTCATGGGTGTTGGGCTTCTTACCCTTACACTAGGAACAGGGGCTGCATGGCTTGTTACCATGTGCACATTTCCGGGTCGGCGTTTTTTCACATGGGGGTTGCTCATTCCCCTTGCCATGCCCACCTATATCACAGCCTACGCTTGGGTGGATTTGATGGAGTTCGCCGGACCCATTCAAACAAACCTCCGCGCTTTTATGGGATGGCAAGCACCAGCTGATTACTGGTTTCCGCCCATTCGATCTCTGCCCGGTGCCATCATGATTATGGGGTTTGTGCTGTATCCTTACGTCTATCTGACAGCGCGAGCGGCCTTTCTGCAACAATCAACTGGGGTTCTTGAGGTAAGTCGCACTTTGGGTCGCGGATCATGGTCATCATTTTATTCTGTAGCTTTACCTCTGGCGCGTCCGGCGTTGGCAGCAGGACTATTGCTGGTCTTAATGGAATGCTTAAACGACATCGGCGCAGTGGAGCATTTCGGCGTTAGAACACTGACCATCGGGATTTATGATATCTGGTTGGAACGGGGTAATCTGGGGGGAGCTGCACAAATCTCTGCCGTGATGCTACTCTTTGTTCTCATTATAATCGCCCTGGAACGTCATACCCGTCGCAACCAGCGCTACTACACCCCTGCCAGCCGCTATCAACATCTACCGCGCCATCAACTCGCGGGCCTCAAAGCTGTGGCCGCTTTAATCGGATGCACCATCCCCCTTACAGCCGGGTTTCTTATTCCCGGCGCAATGCTGGTCTGGCATGCCGCTCATGCACCCGCAAATTTGGAGGCCGCTCTTTTTGCCCCCGCCGCCAGCAATAGTCTGTTGTTGGCCGCTACCGCTACCCTTATTATTGTTCTTGCCGGATTGTTCCTCGCCTATGCCGGACGTCTAACCCGCATCGCTCTTGTCCAAGGTGTTTTACGTTTTGCCAGCATTGGCTATGCTATCCCAGGGGCTATCCTCGCCATTGGCATCCTAATTCCTCTGACAACCATAGACCGCCTGCTAGATAACGTATCCCAAGACCTCTTAGGCATCGGCACTGGTCTTATTTTCACCGGTAGCCTGATGGCCATTCTATTCGCCTACCTCGTGCGCTTTTTGGCGCTTTCTTTCAACACCATGGAAACCGGCCTCAATCGCGTTACCCCCACTATGGATATGGCTGCCCGTAACCTCGGTTACTCAGTTCCTCATATTCTGTGGCGCGTGCACTTCCCCCTCATCCGACCCGCTGTACTCACAGCAGGTCTTCTGGTGTTTGTTGATACCATGAAGGAACTACCCATCACTCTTATCTTAAGGCCATTCAATTTTGATACCCTTGCCACTCACGTCTACACCGTGGCCTCTCTTGGTTTGCTGGAACAAGGCGCTCAGGCCGCACTGATTATCGTGCTGGCAGGTCTCGCGCCGATTATTGTTCTCACTCTCGCTATCTCCAACGCCCGACCTGGATATCACGGAATATCTCAAAGAACAGCATCTCTATAAAAGAGGGCCTGCCCTTCTGAACTCTGATCTCAAACCTCCGAACCTTTACTTCCTATACCCATATGATATGGTTCAGTGCAGTTTCAACAGGGTTAAGACGATGCAAATAAGGAGGGGCTACGCCTAATTCCTTCACAAACTCTCGTCCAAGCAAACCGGCAATAATACGGGACTCAATGACAAATCTGAACATGGATGACACCCCTTTCATCCGGTTTACGGATGTGCAAAAGACTTATGATGGGGTGACCCTCATCATAAAACACCTCAACCTTGACATTGTCAGGGGAGAGTTTCTGACCATGCTTGGACCCTCCGGATCGGGTAAGACAACTTGTCTGATGTTGCTTGCGGGATTTGAGACGCCGACCCGTGGCGATGTTTTTTTGGACGGACAATTAATGAATACTGTCCCCCCCCACAAGCGTGGCATTGGGATGGTATTTCAAAACTACGCCTTGTTTCCCCACATGACTGTATATGAAAATTTGGCGTTTCCTTTGCGGGTGCGCAAGATGGACAAGGCCACTATTACCGACAAGGTTGCCCGCGCCTTGGATATGGTTGAACTGACTAATCTTGGAGATCGCCATCCCTCGCAATTATCCGGCGGCCAACAACAACGGGTAGCCCTAGCGCGAGCCTTAGTTTTTGAGCCTGAACTTATTTTGATGGATGAACCGTTGAGTGCTCTAGATAAAGCTCTTCGCGAACAGATGCAGTATGAAATTAAGCACCTTCATGACAAATTGGGCATGACGGTTGTTTACGTTACGCACGATCAAGGTGAAGCGCTAACAATATCAGATAGAATTGCCGTTTTTGAGGATGGTGTTATTCAACAACTAGCGCCACCAAATGAACTTTATGAACAACCTGCCAATGCCTTTGTCGCTCAGTTTATTGGTGAGAACAATCGTCTACCCGGTAAAATTAAGTCTGTCTCCAATGGCATCTGCACGGTTGCATTGGAAACAGGCGCTACCGTCCACGCCCAGGCAGTCAAGGTGGATAAGCCCGGTATGCGCACCATGTTGTCTATCCGTCCGGAGAGAATCTGGATCAGCGCCGATGGCACGCATCCGGAAAACAATCCCGCTGACCCTGAACAACACCAGATGCCACAAAATCAACTGAAAGGGGCAATTACAGAAATTGCGTATCATGGCGACCATGTGCGCATCATCATACAAACGGAACTCTCGGAGGAGTTCGTTGTCAAACTCCCCAGCATTTATGACCGAGAAAAAATTAATAGAAACCGCCCCATAACAATCGGCTGGAACACACAAGATTGCAGAGCGCTGGACTATCAGGACAGTTGAGTCTATAACTCGGATTTGCGCCCAGATAGTTTTTTACTAAAAACAGAAGTGAAGTAAAGGCAAAAATTGAGGAAAGTATGAACAGCAAAATTTTAGGATTTATTGTTCTCACAGTTGCCGTTGTTATCATTGGCTTCGTTCTCTATGACGGAGAGGGAGAGGATAACAGAGGGATAACTGTCGTAAGTTGGGGCGGAGCTTATAAGAAAAGTCAGGAAGAGGCATATCACAAGCCTTGGGTTGCCATGACAGGCCGCGGTATTAACTCGGTGGACTATAACGGAGGTCTTGCCGAGATAAAGGCACAAGTAGAATCCGGCAACGTGACGTGGGACGCTGTGGACCTTGAAACGTCCGATGCTCAGCGTGGTTGCGATGAGGGATTGTTCGAGGAAATTGACTTTTCCAAGCAATCACCTGCGCCGGATGGCACTCCCGCCGTGAAGGACTTCTTGCCTGGTTCACTTATACCGTGCGCTGTGCCGTCTATTGTGTGGTCCACAATCTATGCCTATGACAAGAATAAGTTCTTGGGCAACGCGCCGACGACTATTGAGGATTTCTTTAATACGACAAAATTCCCCGGCAAGCGGGGCATGCGCAAGATACCCAAAACTACTCTGGAAATAGCGCTGATGGGTGATGGCGTGGCCCCTGAGGATGTCTACGACATGCTGAGCACAAAGGTGGGCATTGATCGCGCCTTTGCCAAACTGAATAGCATCAAGGATGACATTTTGTGGTGGGAAGCCGGTGCTCAACCTCCACAAATGTTGGCGGATGGAGAAGTTTCCATGTCCGTTGCTTTTAATGGCCGTATTTTCAATGCTGCTATTAAAGAAGGAAAACCCTTTGAAATTGTCTGGGATGGTCAGATTTTTGACATTGATTTATGGGCCATTCCCAAAGGATCAAGAAACAAAGATCTGGCTCTTGATTTCATTACCTTTGCCTCGGATACTCAGCGGCTCGCAGACCAAGCACAATATATCTCTTATGGTCCGGCACGCCTCTCGTCCATACCGTTGGTCGGCAAGGATAAGGAAACCGGTGTAGATATGGCACCTCATCTGCCAACCGCACCGCAAAATTTGAAAAAGTCCCTGCAGAGTAACTCTGAATGGTGGGCAGATCACCAAGACGAGATGAACGAGAGGTTTAATGCATGGCTTGTTCAAGCGGGATCATAAACGAAAGATACATAATGCAGTTCTTGGCCCGATGGAGTCTGATATAAAAGCAGACATATTGTTCTGTCGACGATCACCTATATCGGCTTTCATTGTAACTTGTATGCCAAGATTGTATGCAAATCTCGTCTAGGTTGAGTCCATGAGTGCACAGGATAAAAACCCGTCTATCTCTGAGGATAACTCCCAAGACCTGAAGGCTTATTTTACTAAGATACACCGTCGTGCACGGTTACGCACTTTTTTTCTGACAGTTCCCCTTCTTATCTTTGTCTTGGTAGGTTTTATTGTTCCCATAACTCTTATCATGACGCGTAGCGTCCATAACGCTACCTTTCCGGACCACTTTCCCCGCACAACCGAAGCCCTCAGGACTTGGTCACCCCCCGCTCTGCCTAACGAAGCCGCATGGCGAGCGCTTGGAGAAGATCTTTGGAAAAGCGGTCAGGAAAAAACCACCGGCAAAGTCGCAACGAGGCTCAATTATGAACTCCCCGGTGCCCGTAGCCTGTTTACATCTGCCGCCCGCAAGGCAAAACAGATGGGTAGCGCCCCTACACGGGAGACTATAATCAGCTGGGATGAACGCTGGGCGGATCCCACGACATGGATTGCCATGAAGAAGACATCCCACGCCTATACACCGGATTTTTATCTCTCCGCCGTGGATGCGCGACAGGATATAGATGGCAACATTACACTTAAGGATGAAGACTATCGCATATACGTCCCATTGTTTGTGCGCACGTTCGGCATAAGTGCCTTGATTACCGGCCTGTGTCTGGTATTGGGTTTTCCCGTAGCCTACTGGCTCGCTAATATGCCGTTGCGCCGCTCTAATATCTTGATGATATGCGTTCTTCTCCCCTTCTGGACATCCCTTTTGGTGCGCACTACATCGTGGATTGTCCTGTTGCAAAGCGAGGGCGTCCTGAACGATATACTTGTCTCAACCGGTCTTATTGACGATATGAACCGAATACAGATGATCTACAATGCAACCGGAACTGTCGTGGCCATGACGCATATTCTCCTGCCATTCATGATTTTACCACTTTATAGTATCATGCGCACTATCCCACCTCATTACATGCGCGCCGCCCGATCGCTGGGTGCATCGCAGCCTGTCGCTTTCCTGAAAGTTTACATGCCGCAAGCTGCACCGGGTGTTAGCGCAGGAGTCTTGCTGGTTTTTATTCTAGCTATCGGCTATTACATCACACCGGCTTTGGTAGGTGGTCAATCTGGAGAACTCATTTCCGGTCAGATTGCATTCCACATTCAAAGATCGCTGAACTGGAGTCTGGGAGCCGCCATCAGCGTTATCCTTCTAACGGCGGTCTTTATCCTGTATTACTTATACAATCGGCTGGCCGGTGCAGAAAATGTGAGGCTCGGGTAATTCCATGGCCCTACCTCCTTCCGCTAGCCTTTTTGAAAGAATATGGTACGTCTTTTTTCGAGTGATATGTGGCGCCGTCCTTATTTTTTTGATTGCACCTATTTTGATTATTATTCCCTTGTCGTTCAATGCGGAGCCGTATTTTACGTTTACGCCGGGAATGTTGACATTAGATCCGGACGCTTTTTCTCTGCGCTGGTACAAAGATGTCATAACCAACGGCATGGCTGCACCGGAAGATCCTTTCTCCTTCGCATGGTTACTGGATAGTTGGCAAAACTCCCAATGGATTCATTCCGCTAAAAACAGTTTTTTTATTGCCATCTGTGCTACAGCACTGGCAACATCATTGGGGACCCTTGCTGCTCTGGGCATAAGCCGTGCCAACATGCCTTTCCGTGCGTTAATCATGAGTCTGCTTATCTCGCCTATGATTGTGCCCATTATTATTACAGCAACGGGTCTGTTTTTCTTTTATTCCTCTATTGGTCTAGCACAAACCCATCTGGGCATTATTTTAGCACACGCCACTCTCGGCATCCCTTTTGTGATTATCACCGTAACGGCTACTCTGGCCAGTTTTGATCAGAATCTGAGCCGGGCAGGTGCTAGCCTTGGCGCAACCGCACCAACAGTATTTTTCAAAATAACCCTACCTCTTATCTTACCGGGAGTGATAGCCGGTGCACTGTTTGCGTTTGCCCTTTCTTTTGATGAGGTTGTCACGATTTTGTTTCTGGCCGGTTTTGAACAACGCACCATTCCGCGGCAGATGTGGGCGGGCCTCCGCGAGCAGATAAGTCCGACAATTTTAGCCGTGGCCTCTATTTTGATATTGCTTTCCGTCATGCTATTATCAAGTATTGAGATATTACGCCGACGGTCTGAGATTGCGGGACGAACGGGCTCCTGACGGTGATATTTTTTCAACCCTTAAATTGTAAAACCTCAATAGAAAAAGAGTCTCATGGGCAGACTGGCAGATAAGAAAACCATCGTAACGGGTGCGAGTAGCGGTATTGGCCGCGCAAGTGCGCGATTATTCGCACGCGAGGGAGCCTCCGTTGTAGCGGTAGACCGCACCGAAGAAACGCTCTACGAGACAGTAGAGATGATTACAAAAGAAGGTGGCACGGCCATAGCTCACGTTGCCGATGTTGCTGATGAAGACGCCGTTAAAAAATACATCACCCTGTGCACGCAAGAGTTTGGGAGGCTTGATGCTATTTACGCCAATGCCGGTATTAGTGGTCAGGCTGCTCCTCTGGTGCAACAAACTGTTGACGATTGGCTTGAGATTTTAAGGGTTAATCTTATCGGACCGTTTCTTGCTGTTAAGCACGCCAGCCCAATCATGGCAGCTGCTGGTGGCGGCTCTATTATCTGCACGGCCTCGGTGGCGGGTATTCGTGCCAACGCCGGGCACTCTCCTTATGGGGCTAGCAAAGCGGGAGTTATCAATCTGATTAAGACATCAGCCTATGAACTCTATGGCACGGGCGTTCGAGTCAATGCTGTCTGCCCGGGGATCATTGAAACGGGCATGACGAAGCCCATTTTTGACCGGGCCAAAGAGCGGGGCACCTCTCATAAGATTGGCCAGTTGAATCCCATGGCCCGTTATGGCTATCCAGAAGAGATTGCAACCATGGTTTCATTCTTGGCCAGTGATGAGGCTTCTTATATCAATGGTCAGGCCATACCGGTGGACGGAGGTCTTACCAGTAGCCTGCCTTATGTTTATCCTCGTCGGGACTAGCAAAACTCCTACAAAATACCCAATTCTCCTAAGATTTCTGCTAATCCACCCCTACAGTGAGCAAGACCCCTACTAGATATTGGGGGGTCTTGCGAGATCTCTGCACATTTGGTAGTTTCTCCTTGTCTGTGTACTACATTTTGTGGTAAATCCTTAAAGATACTCTAAATAGGGTAACAGGAAAAACAAAAGACAAACTTCTAAAAAAGTGGAGGAAGATGGATGTCCTGGACTGAAGAACGTGTTGAAACACTTAAAGAGCTATGGGCAACAGGATTAAGCGCCAGTCAGATTGCCCGCCAAATGGGTGGGATAACCCGCAATGCTGTTATCGGTAAGGTGCATCGTTTGGGATTGGCCGCCCGTGCCCCCCGTCAAGCCAAACGAACCGCTCCGGCGCAGGCTCCACAATTGGCCGTACCCACAAAGGTCACCAGATTTACAAATGAAGCCTCAGAAATTAGCAGAGAAGATCTTCATGCATCTTCCCCACAGGCTACTCGTGAAGCGACCCATAACTCACCGGTGGATACACCTGCCGGAGAGGAGATCAATGCACAAAGCACTGCGGAGACTCCTCAGGGGGCTCGCGTGGGTGTACCGGCACCTACCGTGCTGACCTTAACGGAGCGTGTCTGCAAATGGCCGATTGGTAATCCCGGTGAAAAAGATTTTCATTTTTGTGGCCTTAAGGCGGCGGGTGCCGGTATCCCCTATTGTGATTATCATTTCCGGATTGCCTACCAGCCCGTCGAACGCCGGAGGCGTTCGCAGCACACGGATTGATGCTGGTGGCGTATCAACGCCTATCAGGTTAACGCCGAAGGCATATCGTCATCCTCTTTGCCGGTTTATCATCTTGATATAGAACTCGTGACATCGGCTTTAGGGCGCTTATTCCCCGGGACCTCATCGCCCACCATGAAGGTAATTGTTTCTGCAATATTGGTGGCATAATCTCCAACCCGCTCAATATTTTTGCTGATAAACAAAAGATGCACCCAAGAAGAAATCACTGAATCTTGCTCACCTTTTATGGCCCCCAATATACTGTTGAAAACAGTATTGTGCATTTTGTCTATTTCCTCATCGGTATTCCAGACATCCTCTGCCAGCTCTGTCTGACGGTTGCTATACGCTGTCATCACCTTGACCAACTGACCATGAACAGCCTCGCCCATAGCAGCAATCGGCGTAAGTAAGTCCTGAGGCAGAGCTTGCTCCTGAGTAGTCATCATTCGCTTAGCTATATTTTTTGCCATATCTCCAACCCGCTCCAATGCACTGGATATCTGAAGAGCGGCGATAATATCGCGTAAATCCCGCGCCATTGGTTGATGTAACGCCAAGACAGAGGTTATATGCTCCAAAACCTCTTTTTCCATAGCATCAAGGGCTTCATCGGTAGCAATAATCTGCTTAGCCTGTTGATTGTCAAATTCCCTGATAATAGTAACAGAGTGCAACATTTGCTCCGTGGCAAGATCACCCATGCGAGAAATCCGATGAAATATATCATCCAGTTTTTGTCCATACGCTTTAACGGTATGCTCTGTCTCTGTCATCAATATTTTCCTTCATCAACCAAAACGGCCCGTTATATAGTTCTGGGTTTTTTCTTCCTGAGGGTTAGTAAATAAATCCCCCGTCTTACCCACCTCTACAAGATGCCCTAAATGAAAAAATGCCGTGAAATTAGAAACCCGCGCCGCCTGTTGCATTGAGTGCGTCACAATAACGATGGTAAACCGCCGTGAGAGTTCATAAATGAGATCCTCAATGCGAGCCGTTGCTACCGGATCAAGAGCGGAGCATGGTTCATCCATCAAAATGACTTCCGGATCAACAGCAATAGCCCGCGCAATACATAATCTTTGTTGCTGGCCACCGGAAAGGCTTGTACCCGGCTCTCCCAGACGATCCTTCACCTCATCCCATAGGCCTACACGTTTCAAGCTTTTGTGAACTATCGTCTCAAGCGCCTTGCGATCACCCAACGCAAGACCATGGAGGCGCGGCCCATAGGCCACATTGTCATAGACAGATTTAGGAAAAGGATTGGGTTTTTGAAAGACCATGCCTACTCTGGCGCGTAGGTCAACGGGGTCAACGGAGGGTGCATGAATATCCTGACCGTCCAGTTCAATGCGGCCAGACACCCGACAGTCATCAATAACATCATTCATGCGGTTCAGGCACCGCAGATAGGTTGATTTACCGCAACCGGATGGACCAATCAGAGCCGTTACGTGACGCTCCGGAATATCCAGTGACACGTCCAGAAGCGCCTGTTTTTCCTTATAAAAAACATCCACGTTGCAGCTTTTTATTTTGCTAACCAAAGGCGTTTCTTCTCCCATTGGGTGGCTATCTGATGCTGAAACTGTACTCATGGTTTTATACTGTTGCCTCCTACCCCTGTTCAGTTGATTTTCCCGAAGCGTTCAAACCGTTGTCGAAGGAAAATGGCCAGGCCGTTCATGGCAATCAGAAAAACCAACAAACACAGGATAGCAGCGTTCGTCTTAGCCGTGAAGGCGCGTTCAGGACTATCTGCCCACAGAAAAATCTGCACCGGCATTACCGTAGCAGGCTCTATGATAGAACTTGGCGTATCGGCAATAAAGGCTACCATGCCAACCATCAACAAAGGAGCCGTCTCACCAAGGGCTTGGGCCATACCGAGAATGACACCGGTGAGTATCCCTGTCATGGCGGCGGGAGCTATGTGGTGCAAAACCGCTTGAAGACGTGAGGCCCCCACACCGAACGCCGCCTCACGGATGGAGGGGGAAACCGACCTCAAAGCCGCACGGGTGGTAATAATAATAACCGGCAGTGTCATTAAAGCGAGCACCATACCGCCTACCAGAGGGGTTGAACGAGGCAAGCCAAAAAATCCGATAAAAACTGCCAGACCCAGCAACCCAAAAACAATAGAAGGCACGGCAGCTAGATTGCTGATGTTGACCTCTAAAAGATCTGTCCAGCGGTTACGGGGGGCAAACTCCTCCAACCATACGGCCGCCGGAATCCCAATTGGAACCGCCAGCAACAGAGTCACCAGAAGCATTAACAAAGACCCCATCACAGCACCCCGAATACCCGCCTGCTCAGGCTCTCGACTATCGCCATTCACAAAAAACGCCGTATTGAAAACCGTCTGAATACGCCCATCTGTCTGCAATTTTTTGACCCAGTCAAGAGATTGATCATCAAGCCTCCGGTTGGCTTCAGGAACGGTGCTATCAACCAGCCCTTTGACGTATGTATCTACGTCTGCCGAGGCCGCAACCCACACGGTTATTGTGTCGCCGGGTGTAACAGGCGTATCCTCCAGCGCATTACGCAAAGTTTGCCCCGCTCCGGCACTAATGAGTCTATTGAGTTGACGATGCTCCCTACGACCCTCCACCTCAGGGAATAAATCGTGCAATGCCCCGCGCACCAGTTTTTGGTAGCTCCCTCTGGACTCTGACGAAGACACCGCCGTATCAACCCGAACATCAAGCCGGATTTCCGTACGGCTAAAAGCAGGCAAACTACCATACACAATAGAGCCCAATAGCAGTATCAAGATCAGAACTGTCAGGATAATCGCACTAATGCCGTAAAGGCGAAAAAGCCTGTCCGCCGCATGCCGCCGCCTCAAGCGACTCAGGCGCTGTTCCACAAGTGACGATGATGAAGGCGCAGCACTGTCAGTCATATTTTTCCCGATACAGTCGCGCCATCAGCAAAGCAATGATGTTCAACGCCAAAGTAATAACAAACAAGGCCAACCCCAAAGCAAAAGCGGCGAGGGTTTTTGGGCTATCAAACTCCTGATCTCCTACCAGCAAGGTGACAATCTGAACCGTAACCGTGGTAACTGACTCAAGAGGATTAGCTGTGAGATTGGCTGTTAAGCCTGCCGCCATCACCACAATCATAGTCTCGCCGATGGCACGGGACACAGCCAACAGTACAGCACTGACAATGCCCGGTAAGGCAGCAGGTAGGACCACTTTTTGAATGGTCTCCGCTTGGGTAGAACCAAGCCCTGTAGCACCATCCCGCAAACTTTGTGGGACAGCCGTAATGACATCATCAGACAAGGACGATATGAAAGGAATAATCATAATGCCCATCACTAGTCCGGCGGCCAGCGCCGATTCAGACGAGATGCCAATCCCAAAACCAACCCCCACCTCGCGAATAAAAGGACCAACTGTTAATGCGGCAAAAAAGCCATAAACAACGGTGGGAATACCGGCCAGAATTTCCAGCGTCGGTTTGACGATATTGCGCAAGGGGGCTGAGGCATATTCAGCCAGATAAATGGCTGAAAAAAGTCCGATAGGAACCGCTACAATCATGGCAATAAGGGTAACAAGAAACGTCCCGGCAAACAAAGGCACAGCGCCAAAAGCGCCGGATGAGCCAACCTGCTCAACGCGCAAGGCCGTTTGGGGTGACCACTTCAGGCCAAATAAAAACTCGCTTACACTTATTGAACGAAAGAACTGAATACTTTCAAAAATCAGCGACATAATGATGCCGATAGTGGTCAGCACTGCCACAACACAGGCGACAATCATCAACCGCACAACAATGCGCTCCACCCGCGCACGCGC
Organism: Parvularculales bacterium; assembly: GCA_036881865.1. Lineage (NCBI taxonomy): Bacteria > Pseudomonadati > Pseudomonadota > Alphaproteobacteria > Parvularculales > Parvularculales bacterium. The sequence goes on from JBAJNM010000004.1 coordinate 76,688, forward strand.
CCTGAAGTGTGGTGCAATCCGCCGCATCGCAATAGCAAAGCCCATAACAGATAGCATCACCACAACAACAGATGTCGCCGTTTGAATGTGCCCCTTAAAGGCCGCATAATGTTCTGCCGCCTGTACAAGAGAAGGGCTCGCAGCAAGAACAGGCCCGCCCTCCGCCAACCTCTGCATCACACTGGCAAGCAGAGCATGACGACCTATGTCGTCCTCATACATCTCCGGCGATAGAAACCGGTCAATCAAAAGTGCTGTGAGCGTCGGCTCAAAAGCATACCAGAGAAGAACCAGCCCCAATGCCGGAAGCGTACAGAAAAATGCAACATAAATACCGTGGTAATGGGGCAGAGAGCGGGATGCTCCCAATCTCTCTCCCTCACTACTTTCACGATTGGCACCACTCGGCCATGACCGGCGGCGCCCCATAACAAAGCCGGATATCGCCAGCAGACAGACCAAACCCAGAACAACAGAAAATGTCATGGCAGCCTAACTCTCTTGAATTTTATGATCTGCTGACGCTATCCGTTTATGGCTTATTACAAGTCCAGCTTCCGTAAGGCGCGAGAGGTATTACCAACCTTGGTGCGCTCGTTAACAGGCAAAGGAATAAGGCCCTTATCCGTCAAATAACCATAATCCCCCCACGCATCATCACTGGTGAACTCCTCAACAAAAGCCTCAAGGCCCGGCACAACACCCGCATGCTCCCGCTTTACATAAAAGTACAGCGAGCGGGAAATGCCATAATCGCCACCGGCGATATTATCAAAGCTCGGCTCTACACCATTGATGGTAGCACCACGCACTTTATCACCGTTCTGGTCCAGAAAACTGAAGCCAAAAATACCCAAAGCGTTGGGATTCTCTTCCAGTTTGCGGACTATCAAATTGTCGTTCTCGCCGGCCTCAATAAATGCGCCATCTTCGCGGATGGTGTGGGCGATTACCTTAAACTGCTTTTTGTTCATTTTGCGCAAAGCCGCTAACATGGAGAAACTCTTAGCGCCCCCCTCCATGGCCAACTCCACAAAAGCATCTCGCGTGCCTGACGTAGGCGGAGGACCAAGAACCTCAATCTTTACATTAGGCAGCGATGGGTCAATATCACTCCATTTTTTGTAGGGGTTCAGCACTAATTCACCGTCAACGGGAACCTTTTCCGCCAACGCCTGAAAGACCTGACCCAACGTCAGAGCCATCTTAGGCCCCGACCGTGCATTAGCGATGACAATTCCATCATAGCCGACTTTAACCTCCGTGATGGACACGCCGTTTCTCTTGCAGGTATCATATTCGGATTTTTTTATCCGGCGCGATGCATTGCTGATATCCGGAGTGTTCACTCCAATACCGGCACAAAACAGTTTCATACCACCGCCGGTTCCGGTTGATTCTACAACCGGCGTCCGATAGTTGCTATTACGGCTGAAGTTCTCCGCAGCCGCTGTCGCAAACGGAAAGACCGTTGACGACCCCACAATCCGGATCTGATTACGTGCGAAAGCCTCTGTAACAAAGCCCACAACAACAACGCCCACAACCAAGGCCACCGGCAAAGCCGCAGGCAAAGATAATCGCCCCGCCATCGGGGCCAGTTTTTTCAGGTTTGATACCATCTGAATAATCTCCAAGGATTTTTTTACTTACAAAATGGCAAAGCAATACAAGGTGCATCGCTCTGATGGGCGCACCTTTGACAGGAATCAAATTACATTGCAAGTAAAAAAATCGCTAATTTC